>NZ_KB290947.1:316607-379474 GCF_000318175.2 Selenomonas sp. oral taxon 138 str. F0429
GTCCGCAGGTATTTAGGCGGACGAGCACGCGACCATTTGCGTAACTAAGCGTTCGCGTGGGGTATCTCTGACACATTGACGCCGTGTAACAAATTTCATCCTGTGTACTTTGATACCATCCCCGTACATTCTGCCCGAATGCCGCGAACCTATTGCGTTCGCGGCATTTTTGCGCTATCTTTGGGACAGTGGATTTCATATTAGTTTCAGTTTCATTCTCGGGAGGCGCGGAGCTTCCCCGCCGTAGGGGTTTGGTTTTGGGATAAGGAGGAACGCACATGGCACTCAGTAAGGATGTCATCATGCAAAACATGCAGCGGTTCGGCGGCGCGATGTATACGCCCGTCATCCTGTTTGCATTCTTCGGTCTGACGGTGGCGGTGTCCATCGTCTGCAAGAACGAGGGACTGCTCGGCAGCATCGCCGCGCAGGGCACACTCTGGTATGATTTCTGGTTCGTCGTCGAACAGGGCGCATGGACGGTGTTCGCACAGATGCCTATACTCTTCGCCATTGCCGTTCCCATCGGCTTTGCGAAGAAAGAACCCGCGCGCTGTGCGATGGAATCATTCGTCATCTATATGCTGTTCAACTACTTCATCTCCGCATTCCTCACGCTCCACGGCAGCGCATTTGGCGTGGACTACAGCCAGCCGGCAGGACCCGGCACAGGGCTCGCGATGATCGCGAACGTCAAGACGCTTGACATGGGCATGCTCGGCGCGATCTTCATCGCCTGCTGCACGGCGTTCCTGCACAACCACTTCTATGACACGAACATCCCCGACTGGCTCGGCATCTTCAAAGGTCCCGCGTTCGTCGTGGCGATCGGCTTCGTCGTTATGATCCCGATGGCACTTCTCTTCTGCATCGTCTGGCCGGCGGTACAGCACGCCATCGAGCAGTTCCAGTTCTTCCTCAAGACCAGCGGCATCATCGGCGTCTGGGCATACACCTTCTCGGAGAAAATGCTCCTGCCGGCGGGTCTGCATCACTTCATCTATCTCCCGTTCATCTTCGGCCCTGCGGTCGTCGACGGCGGCATTCAGGCATACTGGCTCGGACATATCAACGACTTTATGGTCAGCGGACAGTCGCTCCGTGAGCTCTTCCCCGAGGGCGGCTTTGCCCTCCACGGCAGCGGCAAGGTCTTCGGTCTGCCGGGCGCAGCACTCGCGATCTACATGTGCGCAAAGCCCGAAAAGCGCAAGAAGACGGCAGCGCTCCTCATCCCCGCAACGATCACGGCAGTGCTCTGCGGCATCACTGAGCCGCTCGAGTTCACCTTCCTCTTTGTCGCACCGCTTCTCTATCTCCTGCACGCTGCTCTCTCGGCGGCGCTCTCCGCAACACTCTATGCGATCGGACTCTCGGGCAACTTCGGCGGCGGTCTCATCGACTGCTTCGTTCAGAACTGGATTCCCCTCTTCCCGTATCACTATGCGACATACCTCACGCAGATCGGCGTCGGTCTCTGCTTCACCGCCATCTACTTCTTCGTCTTCCGCTGGGTCATCCTGCTCAAGGACTACAAGACACCGGGACGCACGGACGACGATGTGCAGGACAAGCTCTTTACCAAGGCGGACTACAAGGCAAAACAGGCGGGTGCAGCAGGTGCTGCGGCAGCCGCTCCCGGCATGAAGCTCGATGAGCGCGATGTCAAGGCGCGCGCCTTCCTCGACGGTCTCGGCGGCGCGGCAAACATCAAGGACGTAACGAACTGCGCAACGCGTCTGCGCGTCACGGTCAACGATCCCGAACTCGTCGCTCCGACGGGTGCATTCACCGAGGCGGGCGCACATGGTCTTGTCCGCAACGGTCACGCATTCCAGGTTATTGTCGGTCTCTCCGTCCCGCAGATCCGCGAGCGCTTCGAGGCGCTCATGACTGCACCCGCCTCCGATGTGGACGAGGTCGCGGTCGGCACGGAGAAATCCTTTGCCGTCACGGCAGTCACGACGGGTCATGTAATCGACATGAGCGAGGTCAAGGACGAGATGTTCTCGCAGAAGATGATGGGCGACGGCGTTGCAGTCGAGCCAACCGAGGGCATCGTTGTCGCTCCTGCTGACGCCGAGGTCACGATGGTCATGGAGGACAGCCGTCATGCAGTGGGTCTCCGTATGGACAACGGCGCGGAACTCCTCATCCACATCGGCGTGGACACGGTGAAACTCGAGGGCAAGGGCTTCGACCTCCTCGTCAAGATGGGTGACCGCGTAAAGGCGGGTGCACCGCTCGTGAAGTTCGACCGCGATGTGATTCATGCGGCGGGCTATCAGGACACCGTCATCATGGCGGTGACGAACTCCGCCGAGTACCCGCTTATGAAGAAGATGACGGATATGGACGCAAAAGCGGGCGAGACCTTTGTGCTGACGTTCTAAATGTGATTTGATCGTGCGTGTGCGAACTCCACGCAAACGGTCGTGTGCTTATCTGCCTAAATACCTGCGGACTTCTTAAACGCGCTTCGCTTGAACGAAAGAAATCCGCAGGGGGCCAGAACGCACACTTTTCTCCGCTTGCTCCACTAGGGTTTGCTTAGGAGCATCGCACGATGCACAACCTCCATCTAGGCATACAAGCACATCAATATACGAAAGGCAACACCAATGAAACCAACAAGATGGTGGCAGAACACCGCCGTCTACCAGATCTACCCGAAGAGCTTCAACGACACGACGGGGAGCGGGACGGGCGATCTGCGCGGCATTACGGCAAAACTCGACTATCTGAAAGACCTCGGCGCGGGCGCACTCTGGCTCACGCCCGTCTATCCCTCACCCATGGTCGACAATGGCTATGACATCAGCGACTACACGGGCATCAACCCCGATTTCGGCACGCTCGCCGACATGGAGGAACTGATCGCCGAGGCAAAGAAGCGCGATATGCGCATCGTCATGGATCTCGTCTACAACCACAGCTCCGATCAGCATCCGTGGTTCATCGAGTCGAAGTCCAGCCGCAACAATCCAAAGAGTGACTGGTACATCTGGCGCGACGGCAAATCCGACGGCAGTGCACCGACGAACTGGCGCGGCATCTTCGGCGGCTCCGCATGGACATACTGCGCGGAACGCGGGCAGTACTACCTCCACACCTTTGCCGAGGCGCAGCCTGACCTCAACTGGGAGAATCCCGAGGTGCGCGCAGCCCTCTTTGCGGCGGCGAACTTCTGGCTCGACAAGGGCGTCGGCGGCTTCCGCATCGACGCGATCACCTACATCAAGAAACCCGCCGTCTTCGCCGACGGCACACCCGATGCGGCGGACGGCATGGTGAGCGTCCACGATATGACGGCGAACACGCCCGGCATCCTCGACTTCCTCCATGAGTTCCGCAGAGAGGTCTTTGACGGACACGACATCTTCACCGTCGGCGAGGCAAACGGTGTCTCGGTCGCAGAGCTCCCCGACTGGGTCGGCGAGAACGGCGTGTTCTCCATGTTGTTCGAGTTTGCCCACGTCCTCGTTCCATACGAGGGCGGCGAATGCTGGTCGAAGATGATCCCGTGGTCGCTTACAAAGCTCAAGAGAGCACTCTCGGCAAGTCAGGCGGGCGTCGCCAAGGAGGGCTGGTACCCGATCTACTTCGAGAACCATGACCGCGCACGCTCCGTCAATTACTTCTTCCCCAATGGCGGCGATACGCGCCTTGCCGCAAAGGCACTCGCAACCGTCCTCATGACCCTGCGCGGCACGCCCTTCATCTACGAGGGCGAAGAGCTCGGCATGAGCAATGTCAAGTGGAACAGCATCAAAGCTTATGATGATATCTCCTCCCACGGGCAGTACGAGCTTGCGCTCAAGGAAGGATTCAGCCCCGCAGAGGCACTTTCCTTTGTCCACTTCAACAGCCGTGACAATGCACGTACGCCGATGCAGTGGAACACATCGGAACATGCGGGCTTTACAACGGGAACGCCGTGGCTGCCCACAAACGAAAACTACCGCGAAATCAATGCGGCGGCTGAGGAAAAGGATGCGGATTCCGTCCTCTCCTATTACAAGCAAATCATTCGTCTGCGCAAGACGAACCCCGTACTGCTCAGCGGCGTCTATGAGGAACTGCTCGCGGACAATGAGCAGATCTACGCATTCTCCCGCACGGAGGGTACGCGCCGCATCGTTACAGCGGTCAATTTCTCTCTGGAGGAGGCGCAGCTGCCCGCAGGATTCCTAAAGGGAGTGCGACTCATCGGCAGCTATACAGATGCACCGAAAAATACACTCCGTCCGCTCGAGGCGGTTGTCTATGAGGAGGAAGTAAAATGAAGGTAGCGGCAAGCGACTACGATGGCACGCTCCTCAGGGGCGGCAAAATCGACGCAGAGACGAAGGAGGGCATCGCCCGCTGGCGCGCCGCAGGGCATAAGTTCGGCGTCATCTCGGGGCGCGACTACGGGATGCTCGTCCCCCAGCTCATTGCGTACGGCGTAGAGTTTGACTACACCGTCTGCAACAACGGCGGCATCATACGGGGTGCGGATGCATCCGTACGATTTCAGGCGGAGATTGATCCTCGCGCGCTCACGGCGATTGCGTCGGAGCCGAGCGCACAGAAGTCGTTCCACTTCGCCTTCTCTGCAGCAGATGTGACCTACCTCTGCCACCACTCCGAGGGCTCGTGGATCGAGCGCGAAGCAAAGGACTGGGACTTCCCCATCGTCTATATCACGGAAGCCGACATCGGAGGGCTGACTGGGATTCAGCAGTTCTCGCTCGGCTTTCATGAGCCTGCCCTGTCCGATGAATGTGCCGCCGTGCTGAACGCAAAACTAGGGGATAAGATTCACGCATTCCCGAACGCGTGCAGCCTTGACATCACGCCCGCCGGCATCAGCAAAGACGAGGGCATCAAGAAGCTCCTCTCTGTCATGGGCTGGAACGGCGCAGAGGTATTCGCCATCGGTGACGAGACGAACGACCTGCCCATGCTGAAGGCATGGGATGGTTACTCGCTCACCACGGCGCGCCCCGAGATTCAGGCACAGGCAAAGCAGGTGTTCCCGAGCGTTGGGGCGATGCTCGATCACTTTTGTTAAACAGATTTAGGTCAGTACAAGCCCCACGCGAACACCTCGTTGCGCAAACAGGTTCGTACGATCCAAGTTCATCACACAAAAACTACTTTGGTTGGGAGGAGTTACCATGGGATTTGATCGTGAAAAATTTGACGAGATAAAGGCAGCCTTCACCATAGATGACGATGCGCTCCGCAAGATCGCCGATGATTTCCGCGCCGATATGTGCGCGGGGCTCGCGGGCAAAGAGGGTGCAACACTCCGTATGCTCCGCTCCTATGCAGGGCTTCCAAGCGGCAAGGAGCACGGCTCCTTCCTTGCGCTCGACTTCGGCGGCACGAACGTCCGCGCCCTGCGCATCCTCCTCAAGGGCGGCGGCGAATACGAGGTGCTGAGCAAGGTTGCAAAGCCGCTCACCCTCCCAGGTGTCTATGACTACGTCAGTGCAGATGCGACGGCGGAGGAGATGTTTGACTTCCTCGCCGCCATCATCGACGAAGCAATCGACGGAAATCGGGAGACGAAATACCTCCTTGGACATACCTTCTCCTTCCCCTCACAGCAGACCGACCTCTACAACGCGAAGCTCATCGTCTGGACGAAGGAGTTCGCCACGCAGGGAGTCGAGGGCAAGGTCGTCAACGACCTGCTCAAGGAGGCACTCGCACGGCGCGGCATGACAAATGTCACCCCCGTCGCTGTCATCAACGATACGGTTGCAGTGCTGCTCGCAGCGGCGTACAAGCACGAGCACACCTACATCGGATCGATCTATGCCACGGGGCAGAACACCTGCTACTACGAGGAGTTCGCAGACGGCAGTGAGACGCCGACCGTCATCAACATGGAGTCGGGCGGCTTTGGACATCTGCCCTTCTCCAAATACGACGATATTCTGGATCGGGAATCCGAGCAGCCCGGCGCACAGCGTCTGGAAAAGATGGTGTCGGGACGCTACCTCGGGACACTCTACGGTGCGGCACTTGCAGATCTCCTCGGTGCGGACGGAGTCTATCCGTTTTCGAGCATCGAGCTCTCCGAGATCATCACCGATGCCTACCTCGACCGCCATGCGGCAGGTGCGGTCATCGAGGCAAAGACGGGCATGACCTTCACCGCCGCCGAGCGCGCCCTGCTGCAGGAGCTTGCGACCGCCGTCATCGTCCGCTCTGCACGTATCGTTGCGGCGACGTACGTCGCCATCATCCAGCACCGCATGGGTGAGAACGAGTTCGAGAACCAGTTTGTCGCCGTCGACGGCTCCGTCTATGAGAAAGTCCCGCTCGTCTCACATCACCTGCGTGGTGCGCTCGACACCCTCCTCTTGGACGAGGCGGTCAACGTCAAGATCATCCTCGAAAACGCCGGCTCTGCCCTCGGCGCAGCGCTTGCAGCTGCGATGACGGAGAAAAAATAAAGATACACACGAAACCGCCCCGCAAGGTTCAACCCTGCGGGGCGGTTGTGTTCGTTTATCTGTACTATTGTTTTCTCTGCTCCAGCAGATCAAAGACTTCGTCCACGTCCATCTCGAACATCTGACTGTCTGCGTAAATCGGTGCGAAATAATAGGCGACCTGCTCCGCATCAAACTCCCGTTCCAGCTTCTCCCAATCGTCTGTTGGAAGAACCGTGAACGCAAGCGTATCACTGCCGAGCGAACCCATATACCATCGAATCTCGTATGCAGGCGCGAGGTATTCCTGTGCCGCCTTGAGCGTTGTATCCCTGTCCGCAGCATCTGCCGCATAGGGGACGGCGTGTGCCTCTCCATCTTTTTTCAGCAGAATATCAAATCCACGCTCCGTCTCAGAGTCCACACATTCGTAGTCGATCTGTGCCTCCTCCGGAAGAACATCATTCAAATAGGAAAGAATACTCTCATCCTCGTCGCCCCAGTCCACCCAGATCAGAGCATCGCTCGCGTCAAATTCGTCCCTATGCTCGCTCGGAGCGGCGAGGAACAATTGCACTTCACGAAACAAGTCACCCATGACAAACCTCCCTCGAATGAAAAGATCGTCTCACACAAGTTTATAATACTTCAGCTGCCGATAGAGCGAGTAAATCGCGGCGGGGAAGCCGAGGACGATGCCGACGATGGTACAGGTACGCCCCGTACCGAGGAAGTCGTCGGCACATTTGCCGAGAAAGATAAATACGCCAAGAAAGACGACAAAGTAGATGCCGACGCCCGAGAGAAGTCCGAATGCACGCAGAGCTTCCACCTTGGCAGACGGCGGTGTGTTTTTCTGCTCCATCGGTTCTCCCTCCCTGCGCACGCGAAAGAAGCCCTATGCCCCGAACGGTTCCGGCGGTGTCTGTGCGTGTCCCGCATGATAGAGAATCGCCTCGATGATGCGGTGACTAGCCTTACCGTCGCCGTAGGGATTGACCGCCTCCGCCATATGCGTATAGGCGGTTGGCTCGGTCAGGAGCCGCATGGTCTCGTCATAGACGCGCTGTTCATCCGTACCGATAAGACGCACAGTCCCCGCCGTGACTGCCTCGGGGCGCTCTGTGGTATCACGCAGCACGAGTACGGGCTTGCCAAGCGAGGGAGCCTCCTCCTGAATACCGCCCGAGTCCGTGAGCACGATGTCAACACGCGCCATAAGATTTGCAAACGGCTCATAGTCGAGCGGATCGATGAGGTGCACGCGCGGAATTCCGCCGAGCTCCTCGCGCACGATCTCGCGCACCTTTGGGTTGCGGTGGACGGGGAAGATGACCTCCACATCGTCCATCTGCTCGATGATGCTGCGAATCGCACGGTAGACGTGACGCATCGGCTCACCGAGGTTCTCCCGCCGATGTGTCGTGACGAGGAGGACGCGGTGATTTGCAAAGTCCACACCCGCCAACTCTGTGGGAAGCACATAGTCGGGGCGTACGGTGTGATGCAGTGCATCGATGACCGTATTGCCCGTGACGAAGATGCGCCGCTCGGGCACTCCCTCGGCGAGGAGGTTCGCGTTTGCGGTCGGCGTCGGTGCGAAATGCAGGGTTGCGATCCCACCCGTCAGGCGGCGGTTCATCTCCTCGGGGAACGGCGAATAGATGTCATGCGTCCTGAGCCCCGCCTCGACGTGACCGACGGGGATCTGATGGTAGTATGCGGCAAGCGCGCCCGCAAATGTCGTCGTCGTGTCGCCGTGGACGAGCACGAGGTCGGGTCTCTCCTTTTGAAAGACCTCGTTGATGCCCATCATCGCACGCGTGGTGATGTCGAAGAGGGTCTGCCCTGCCGCCATGATGTTGAGGTCATAGTCGGGGACGATGTGGAAGAGGTGCAGCACCTGATCGAGCATCTCGCGGTGCTGCGCCGTGACGAGCGTCCGCGTCTCGATCTCGTCCGTGTGCTGCATGAGCGCCCTGACGACAGGTGCCATCTTGATTGCCTCGGGACGCGTGCCAAAGATCGACATGACTTTGATTTTGCCGGTCATTCTGTCTTTGCTCCTCTCTGGATATGGAATCCCCAAATTTATATTTCTAGCTCAAATATTTTGAATCCTGCGGTTGAAGCCCCTTGCGGGGGGCTGCTTCGGAAAGGCTTCTTTTCAGTTCTATTTCTGCGGCACATCCATGCGGAAAATGCCCAGCTTGCGCGCGCCGATGAAAACCGCCGCCGCGACAATCAGGATGATGAGTGCTGCCGCCTGCGGGCTGACTGCCGTGAGGGCAAGCGCACACAGCCCAAAGAGGCCACTCACAACGTACATGAGCAGCACCGCCTGTTTCTGTGTGAAGCCGTGCGCGAGGAGGCGATGATGGAGATGCCCCTTGTCCGGCTTGAAGATCGGGCGATGATTGCGCGCGCGCCGCACGATGGCAAACGTCGTGTCGAGGATCGGCAGCCCGAGCGCGAGAATCGGCACGATGAGCGCAATGGTCGCAGCGCTCTTGACTGCGCCGACGACGGAGATGCCCGCGAGCATGAAGCCGAGGAACATGCTCCCCGTATCGCCCATGAAGATGCGCGCGGGGTTGAAGTTGTAATAGAGGAAGCCAACCGCCGCGCCCGCGAGCGCCGCCGTCAGCATCGCGACGAAGGGGATGCCCTCCTCCATTGCGACGAGAAAAATTGTAATCGCGGCAATCGAGGAGACCCCCGCCGCAAGACCATCCAGCCCGTCGATCAGATTCACGGTATTCGTCAGACCAACAACCCAGAAAATTGTCGCGGGAATTGCGAACCATTCCAGATAGATGAAGTCGCCAAGCGGGTCGGTGATGAAGTCGATGCGCACATCAAACGCGATGACAAGCACAGCGGCGGCGACGATCTGCCCGAGCAGCTTCACCTTCGCGGGCAGATCGCAGTAGTCGTCGATGATGCCGATTGCGACGACGATCGTGCCGCCGACCATGAGTCCAATGAGGCTCATCATGAACTCTGACGTAAGGTCGACAAAGAGGAGCTGTACGAGGATCGACACCATGAATGCGGCGTAGATCCCGATGCCGCCGATGCGCGGAATCGGGCGCGCGTGCACCTTACGCGCGTCAGGCTTGTCGAGCGCTCCCGTGCGCCGTGCAAAGGCAATGACACCGGGCGTGATTATGAGCGCCATGCCAAGCGCAATCATAAATGCTAAGACATTATCGGGCATGAATTATTGCTCTCCTTCATCGAGGTGATCTGCAAGCATACTTCTAGTAATCTTACCGCAGGACAGGTGCTCTGTCAATCAAACAATTTGCTCATTCAAAAATCGCCGCGCGAGGATCACTGCGACGAAATCATCCACAGGCGCGGGCGGCACAAGCATGCCGCGCGGCACGATCCGCCGCCATCCGCGCGGTGGATGTACCTCCCAGTACAACGCCTTCGCCGCATCCGTCGTGCGGTACTCATCGACGAGCGTCACCGTGCGCCCCAGCGCCTCAATGCGCGCCTGTGCCTCTGTACTTGTCGTGCCGTTGCCCATGATGATGATCGGATCATGCGCCGTCGCGAGCGTGTCGACTGCATCGGCAAGTGCCGCCGTCGCCACAATCTCCTGCGTCAGGATGCTACCGCCGGCCGCAAGCACGGCGACGCCGCATTTCTCGCGTCCGGGGTCAATCGCAAGGACGGGACATCTCATGCGCCGCCCCCGTTTTCACTTTCAATCTTGAATTTCAGCCGCAGAGGCCCCATTGCGTCCGTATCGCCGTCCGCATAGGCGGAGATGACAACCGCGCCCGACTGCCCCGCGAGATCCTGCACAAGAGTGTAGAACTCCGCGCCTTCGATCACGCCAACCGTTCCGCGAATCGGATCGGGCAGGATGCCCTTTGCCGATGCCGCAGCATTGACCTCGCGCAGGAACGACATGACCGACTGCTCCGCAGCCGCCCCCATACCCTCGGGCGCATAGACACGGGCAATGATGAGCTCGCCGTCGTGATAGATGACACGGTTCGGGTACAGCTCGATGGACGCGCGGATCTCATCCCCGCGCACGAGATTCCCCGCCGCAACGATCCGCACGATCATATCGACGGAACTCGCCTCGATTGCTTTCACAGCGGCATCGTACTCCGGCCCATAGATCCAGATGTCCTGATCCGTATGGTTCTCCCCGAGGCGCGCGGAGATGTTGCGTGTGCCGAGCTGCGCAATCCCCGCTAGTCCGCGCTCAACCTCATCGTGGCTGAGTCCTGCGGGAATGATGCCGCTCGCGATGATCTCGCCCGCCTGATAGGTGATGTTCCCCTCGCGCAGATTCAGGATGTTCTCGCGCAGCTCATTTGCACGCACGCCAAGCGCCTGAATGTCGGCGAGCAGCGTTTCATTTTCGCCCGAGAGCCGCCCGTTGATGGAAATGAGCCCCTCTTTCTCCATCATGAGCGCGCGGTTGCCTGCCGACAGCCGATCCGACTCCGCGCGCAGATCCGACTGCTCGCCCTCGAGCCGCGCGATCTCCTCCTCAGACTTCTTGAGATCGCTGCTTGCCTTTGCCTGCGCCTCCTGCGCCTGCTGCAGCTCCCCAGATGTGAAGTCAAGCGCCGCGCGTGTATCGGCAATCATCGCATTCAGCCGATCCATGCCGAAGAGCGCCGTGCGCACATTCTCAGACGCCGCCGCGAGAATGCCGAACGTCACCGTCGTGATGCAGATCCCCGTAAAAATCGTCACAATCACTGCCGTATGGCGTGGGCGCAGCCCAAAAATAGACAGCTTCTTCTTTCCGATGCGCGTCCCTAGGCGATCACCAATGAAGGCGATGACGCCGCCGACAACCGCGAGAACGAGGATGAGCGTGATACCGTACATGAGCGTCACCCCTTTCTATCGTGTTCCAAATTTTACTGTGAGGCACGCTTCAGCAGAACCGCCCCCGCGATGATGCCGACGATATTCGGCAGCCAGACGGCAAGCATTGCCGGCAGTACTTCACCACGTGCAAATGCATTGCCCATCGTCATGAGTGCATAGTAGATAAAGATGATGATCACGCTCATCGCAAAGCCCGCCGACGAGGAGTTGCGCGTCGGCTGGAGGCCGAGCGGCACGCCGATCAGCGTGAAGATGAGGCTCGCCATCGGAATTGAGACGCGCTGATAGAGCTCCGTCTCGAGCTTCGAGGTATTGACATACTGGGTCTGCATGAGTGCAATCTGCTCACGCAGCTCACGCATCGTCATCTCCTCTGGTTTTTTCTGTTCGCTTATGATTTGACGCGGGTCTTTCTGAATGGGCAGCACCTGCGTCTCAAAGCGCATGCGACGCTCGAGATGTTCGTCCGCGATCTCATAGACATCGCCCTTGTGCATGATCCACTCCGAACCCGTCCACTCCGCGTACTCCGCATTCTCGACATACGTGACCTTGCCGTCCGCGCCGAACACCTGCAGACTCACGCCCGTGAGGCGCTGCTGCTCCGCATCGTAGGAACGCGCATACACGAGCCGCTGGATCGCGCCGTCCTCGATCTCCTTGATGATGAGATGCTCCTGCGACTTCATGCCCGAATTGCCTTCAATCTCATAGTAAATGACGTTGCGGTACGCCGTGTTCGCACGCGGCACAATGTGCTCGTTGAAGAGGATCGCGCCGACGCTCACGAGAAAGCCGAGCAGGATCGCGGGCGCGGCAATCCGCCCGAAACCGATGCCGCAGGACTTCATCGCCGTGATCTCGCTCGCGGACGAGAGACGCCCGAACGTCAGGAGGCTCGCAAGCAGCATCGACATGGGGAACGTCCACATGACGACCCCGGGCAGGCTGTACACGAAAATCTTGATGATCGATGGCAGTGATGCGCCGTAGTCCGTAATGTACTGCGCAATGCGAAAGAGCGTGCCCGAGCCGATGAAGACCGCTGAGAACGCACAGATTGCAAAGAGGAAGGACTGAAAGACCTCCCGAAAGATGTATTTGTCGAGGATTCGGATGTTCAGGCGCATAGAGCCCTCCTCTGATCGTTTCTGTCATGAGTGGTATTGCTCTATTTTATCATTTTCGCCTCTCCTTGACAAGGATAACAAAAAGGAGCCCCTTGCGGGGCTCCCGATCGAACGATAATGCTATGCAGCGATTAGCCGAGGATGACCATGGACTCGCGCACCTTGACCGACTGGCCTGCGGAGACGTTGACCGCCTTGACCGTGCCGTCAGCAGGCGCAGCGATCTCGTTCTGCATCTTCATCGCTTCGAGGATGAGGAGCGTGTCGCCTGCCTTGACAGCCTGACCGACCGAGACCTTGACCTCGATGATCTTGCCGGGCATCGGAGCGTCCACGGACTGCTCGCCAGCGCCAGCCGTAGCAGCGGGAGCTGCCGGTGCTGCGGGAGCAGCCGGAGCCGGTGCAGCAGAAGGTGCGGGAGCGGGAGCCGCAGCACGCGGTGCAGCAGCAGGAGCAGCAGCGCCGCCTGCGCGTACCTCCTCGACCTCAACCTCGTAAGCAGTGCCGTTGACAGTGATGTTGAACTTCTTCATGTGTTATTCCTCCAACATTTATATTCCCAAGGGGAGCGCGGACAACATCCGCTTATGCCCCCTCTCGGCGACAGACTACCTGCGTGCGCAGGAATTCTCAAAGGTTGCTACGGTTGGCAAGCGTCCAGACCTCTGCGGGCTTGATGCGCACAGCGACGACCTTGCCCCCCATTGCCGACTGAACGGCAGCGGTGATGGCGGCGACGATCTCCGGCGCCACGGTATTTGTAGCCATATTTTGCCTCCTGCTTTAGAGAGGAATGTTCCCGTGCTTCTTCGCGGGATTGTCCTCACGCTTGCTCGAGAGTGCGTTGAGCGCCGTGATGATGTACGGGCGCGTCTCGCTCGGCGTGATAACCATGTCGATGTAGCCGCGCTCTGCCGCCTTGTACGGGGTCGCGAACTCCTCGATGTACTCTGCCGTGCGCGCATCCTTGTCCGGATCCTTGCGGAAGATGATGTTGGCAGCACCCGCAGGTCCCATGACGGCGATCTCAGACGTCGGCCATGCCATGACCTGATCTGCGCCGAGCTCGCGGTTGCACATTGCGATGTAGGAGCCGCCGTACGCCTTGCGCGTGATGACCGTGACCTTCGGCACTGTCGCCTCGCTGTATGCATACAGCATCTTTGCACCGTGGCGGATGATGCCGCTGTACTCCTGATCGACACCCGGCAGGAAGCCCGGCACGTCGACGAGGTTGACGAGCGGAATGTTGAACGCATCGCAGAAGCGGATGAAGCGCGCCGACTTGTTGGACGCATCGACATCAAGGCAGCCTGCCATGACGTTCGGCTCGTTCGCAATGATGCCAACCGTGCGGCCGTCAAAGCGTGCGAAGCAGCAGATGATATTTGTCGCGAAATGCTGGTGCACCTCGTAGAACTCGCCGTTGTCGACGAGGCTGCGGATGACATCCTTCATGTCGTACGGCGCATTCGGATTGTCAGGGATGAGCGTATTGAGGCTCTCGTCCTGACGGTTCGGGTCATCGCCCGTCTCCACGCGTGGTGTTTCCTCCATGTTGTTGCTCGGGAGGAAGGAGAGCAGATAGCGGATCTGATCAATGCAGTCCTCATCGTTCTCCGCTGCAAAATGTGCAACACCGGAGCGGCTGTTGTGCGTCATCGCACCGCCGAGCTCCTCCGCCGTAACCTCCTCCGCCGTAACGGACTTGATGACGGCCGGACCCGTGATGAACATCTGGCTCGTGTTCTTCACCATGAAGATGAAGTCCGTGAGCGCCGGGCTGTAGACCGCGCCGCCAGCGCAGGGTCCCATGATGACGGAGATCTGCGGGATGACACCCGAGGACTTCGTGTTGCGGTAGAAGATGCCGCCGTAGCCCGAGAGTGCGTCAACTGCCTCCTGGATGCGCGCGCCGCCCGAATCGTTGATGCCGATGCAGGGTGCGCCCATCTTCATCGCAAGATCCATGACCTTCCAGATCTTGTGTGCATGCTTCTCACCGAGCGAGCCGCCCTCGACCGTGAAGTCCTGCGCGAATGCGTAGACAAGACGACCGTTGACCGTGCCGTAACCCGTCACAACGCCCTCGCCCGGCAGCTCCTTCTTGTCCTGACCGAAGTTCGTGCAGCGATGGCGAACGAACATATCCAGCTCGACGAAGGTGTCCTCATCGAAGAGCAGGTTCAGGCGCTCACGCGCGGTGAGCTTGCCCTTGCTGTGCTGCTTCTCGATGCTCTTGGCACCGCCGCCCTGCATGAGATGTTCTTTCTTCTCAAGCATGAGCTCAATTTTTTCCTGGACTGTGGACATCATATCCCTCCTGTATATTTACCTGCAGGGCGCCGGAATGAAGCGCCCTGCGGCTTTGTGTTAAAGAAGAGTTCGCTCAGCGATCCTCGTGCTCACAAATCTCGAGGAGAACGCCCTTCGTCGATTTCGGATGGAGGAACGCGATCTTCGCGCCGCCCGCACCGATACGCGGCTTCTCGTCGATCATCTTGACGCCCTTCGCCATGAGGTCGGCGATTGCGTTCTCGATGTTGTCAACGCGCAGAGCGATGTGCTGGATGCCCTCGCCCTTCTTCTCAATATATTTCGTGATTGGGCTGTCGTCCGCCGTGCCGATGAGCAGCTCAATCTCGCTGCCGTTCGGCGTCGGGTGGAACGTCGTCGTGACCTTCTGCTCTGCGACGGTCTCCTGATTCGTGCAGGGGATGCCGATGATATCCGACCAGAAATTCTTCCCCTCTTCGAGATCTTTCACGGCAACGCCGATATGATCCACTGCCAGAACCTTGAACATTGGTACTTCCTCCTTGGGGAATTGCCGCGCGGCAGATTCCCACGTTACGATAACATTTCGGCCATGACATCGCCCACTACTGTGTAGGGGTCGGTCTCATGCGCCTTGATCTGCGCCACATAGTCGTCGAGCCTGCCCGTATCGACAATGCGGTGCTCGATGTGACGGCGGACGCCTGCGTGCAGGATATCCAGCATCTCATCGCGTGTGCGGCGTGTGCGCCGCTCTGTGAGGACGCCGTTGCCTTCAATGTGGGCACGGTGTTCCTCGATGGTGTCAACCAGCTCCGCGATCCCTTCGCCGCGATTCGCGACGACCTTACGGATCGGCGGACGCCAGTCCGACATATGATCGTCCAGATCCAGCATCATATTGATCTCACGGACGAGCTTATCCGCGCCGTCAAGATCGGACTTGTTGATCGCGAACACGTCGCCAATCTCAAGGATGCCCGCCTTGATTGCCTGGATGTCGTCGCCCATGCCCGGAATCAGTACAACCATGGTAGTGTCCGCCGCCCGCACGATATCCACCTCGGATTGCCCGACACCGACGGTCTCGACAAAGATGATGTCCTTGCCGAACGCATCCATGACCTTCACTGCGTCCGCAGTCTTGTGCGAGAGGCCGCCGAGGCTGCCGCGCGTTCCCATGCTGCGGATAAAGACACCCTCGTCGAGGGTCAGGTCATTCATACGAATGCGATCGCCGAGGATCGCACCGCCGGAAAAGGGGCTCGTAGGGTCGACGGCGATGATGCCGACGGTTTTCCCGCGCTTGCGGTATTCCTTGGCAATCTTGTCCGTCATGGTGCTTTTGCCCGCACCCGGAGGGCCGGTAATGCCGAGAACATAGGCATGTCCCGTATGCGGATAGAGCGCTTTCATGATGTCGGTTGCATTCGCCCGCTCGTTCTCGATCGCCGTGATGGCGCGCGAGAGCGCGAGGCGGTTGCCCTTCAGCACTTCGGCTGCAATATCCATGCGCCCACCTCCTTCGCGCAGTCGCTCCACAGGAAACAAACGAATGGACGACAGACGGAAGTCCCTCTGCCTGTCATCCATCCTTTCAAAGCAGCGTTTTACGCCACATGTTCCTTGATGAAGTCAACTACTTCGCCGGTCGGTGTGCCGGGGGTAAATACTGCGGCAACGCCCGCATCCTTGAGAGCGGGAATGTCGCCCTCGGGGATGACGCCGCCGCCGATGACGAGCACGTCGTTCATGCCCTTCTCACGCAGGAGATTCACAACCTTCGGGAAGAGATGCGGATGCGCACCCGAAAGAATGCTCATCGCAACGACGTTCACGTCCTCCTGCAGAGCCGCCTCAGCGATCTCCTCGGGGGTCTGACGCAGCCCCGTGTAGACAACCTCGAAGCCTGCATCGCGCAGGGCGCGGGCAACAACCTTTGCGCCGCGATCATGACCATCCAGACCCGGCTTTGCAACGAGCACTCTGATTTTCTCTGCCATTTTGATATTCCTCCTGAACGGGACTGCCGCAGTCTGCGCTGCGGCGCGCCCCCATTGCATTCACCTAATCGTTTCCGAACCCCGTTCTTACAGGTTGACGTGTGCCTCGTACTCGCCGAAGACCTCGCGCATGACGCCGCAGATCTCGCCGAGTGTTGCATAGGTCTTGACCGCTGCGAGGATGTGCGGCATGAGGTTCTCGTTCTCGTCGCCACACGCCGCCTTGAGGTCTGCGAGCGCTGCCTGCACTGCTGCATTGTCGCGCTTCGCCTTCATCGCCTCGACCTTCGCCTTCTGCTTCTCGCCGACGGATGCGTCGACGCGGAGCAGGTTCTTCGGCGCCTCTTCCTCCACCTGGAACTTGTTGACACCGACGATGACGCGGGCACCGGACTCGACGTCCATCTGCCACTTGTAGGCGCTGTCCTGAATCTCCTTCTGGATGTAGCCCTTCTCGATCGCCGCAACAGCGCCGCCGAGATCGTCAATCTTCTTGATGTACTCCCAAGCCTCTGCCTCGATGCGGTTCGTCATCGCCTCGACGTAGTAGGAGCCTGCGAGCGGGTCAATCACATCGGCAAGTCCGCTCTCGTACGCAACGATCTGCTGCGTGCGGAGGGCGACCATGACCGAGTCCTCGGTCGGAAGCGCAAGCGCCTCGTCGCGGGAGTTCGTGTGGAGGGACTGCGTGCCGCCCATGACCGCTGCTGCAGTCTGGAGGGCAACGCGCACGATGTTGTTGTTCGGCTGCTGTGCGGTCAGCATGGAGCCTGCCGTCTGCGTGTGGACGCGGAGCATCATGGACTTCGGCTTCTCCGCCTTGAAGCGGTCCTTCATGACCTTTGCCCAGATGCGGCGGGACGCGCGGAACTTCGCAACCTCTTCGAGCACGTTGTTGTGTGCGTTCCAGAAGAAGGAGAGGCGTCCTGCGAAATCGTCGACGCTGAGACCTGCCTTGATGGCGGCCTCAACGTAGGCAATGCCGTCCGCAATGGTGAATGCAATCTCCTGCGATGCCGTGGAACCGGCCTCGCGGATGTGGTAGCCCGAGATGGAAATCGTGTTCCAGTTCGGGACGTTCTTGGAGCAATATTCAAAGATGTTCGTGATGAGGCGCATGGACGGGCGCGGCGGGAAGATGTACGTGCCGCGCGCCGCATACTCCTTCAGGATGTCGTTCTGGATCGTGCCCTTGAGCTTGTCCGCCGAGACGCCCTGCTTCTCCGCCACTGCGATATACATCGCGAGGAGGACGGACGCGGGAGCGTTGATCGTCATGGACGTGGAGACCTTGCCGAGGTCGATCTGATCGAAGAGGATCTCCATGTCAGCGAGCGAGTCGATCGCAACGCCGACCTTGCCGACCTCGCCCTCAGCAATGGCATCCGTGGAGTCGTAGCCAATCTGCGTCGGGAGGTCAAATGCACAGGAAAGTCCCGTTGCGCCGCTCTCGATGAGGTAACGGTAACGCTTGTTGGACTCCTCCGCCGTGGAGAAACCTGCGTACATACGCATCGTCCAGAAGCGCCCGCGATACATGGTCGGCTGAACGCCACGGGTATAGGGGTAGACACCGGGGAAGCCGATGTCCTCTGCGTAGTCCGTCTCCTTGATATCGAGCGGGGTGTAGAGTCCCTGCTCGGGGATGTGGGGACGCGCCGGGAACTTCGCCGTTGCCTTTTCTACGGTAGCATTGTACTTGTCAAGCCCCGCCTGGATCTTTTCATTGCTCATGAAAGTATTCTCCTTTACCTTTACAGTTCTTTTGTTGGGGGTATATCCCCCTAAAGGGCTTTGTGCCCTTTTTTTATAATTTATTTCTGCATCGACCCAGTCGCGAGGAAGCGCTGATGGAAGGAAAGCGCCTCATCGAGCAGGTGCGGCGTCTGTGCGCCCTTGGTCGCTGCAAGTGCACGCTCGTAGTAGTCGAGCAGGATCGGACGGAAGTCCGGATGCGCGCAGTTGTTGATGATCTCGAGTGCGCGCTCACGCGGGGATTTGCCGCGCAGATCCGCAACGCCCTGCTCCGTGATGATGATATCGACATCATGCGCACCGTGATCGATGTGCGAGCAGAACGGAACGATCGAGGAGATCTTGCCGCCCTTTGCCTCGGACTGCGTGTAGAAGATCGTGAGGTAGGCGTTGCGTGCGAAGTCGCCGCTGCCGCCGATGCCGTTCATCATCTTCGAGCCCGTGACGTGCGTGGAATTGACGTTGCCGTAGATGTCGACCTCGATCGCCGTGTTCATCGCGATGACGCCGAGACGGCGGACAACCTCGGGGTTGTTCGAGATCTCCTGCGGGCGGAGCATCATGATCTTCTTGTACTTGTCGATGTCCTTGTAGAAGCGCTGGAGACCGTCCGGCGAGGGCGAGAACGCCGTGCCCGACGCAAACTTCAGCTTGCCCGCATCCGCAAGGTCGAACATGCCGTCCTGGATGACCTCGGTGTAGACCTCAAGATCCGTGAAGTCGGAGTTCACAAAGCCCGCGATAACCGCGTTTGCGACGTTGCCGACGCCCGACTGCAAGGGCAGGAGTCCCTTCGGCATACGACCCTCGGCGATCTCCTTCTTGAGGAGTTCGACCGTGAATGCGCCCATCTTGCGCGCCGCATCATCGAGCGGAGCGAGCGGACGCGTCTTGTCCGTGATGTCGCAGGGGACGATGTACTTGATCTTCTCGAGCGGACAGGGCATAAAGGTCGTGCCGATGCGATCGCCCGCCTTCGTGATGGGAATCGGCAGACGGTTCGGCGGATCGAGGGGGATGTAGATGTCGTGCATGCCGACGAGTTCCATCGGCTGGCTCGTATTCACCTCGACGATGACCACGTCCGCACTTTGGATGAAGGACGGCGTATTGCCGACCGAGGTCGAGGGGATGATGCCCTCCTCAGTGATGGCAACCGCTTCGACGAGTGCGACGTCGATCTTGCCGAGGAAGCCCTCGCGCGACTGCTGTGCCACCTCGGAAAGGTGCATATCGATGTAGTTCACGAGACCGGAGTTGATCGCATTGCGCAGCGGCGTATTCGTCTGATAGGGAAGACGCTGCTTGATGCCACCCGCTTCAGCCAGAGCACCGTCCAGCTCGGGCCCTGTCGAAGCACCCGTCCAGATGTTCACCTTGAACGGATTCTTCTTCATGCGCTCGGCGATGGCAAGCGTGACTGCCTTCGGATAGCCGGACGGGGTGAAGCCGCTCGCACCGATGGTCATGCCGTCGGCAAAGTATTCTGCCGCCGTCTCCGCGCTCACAATCCTGTCCATCAGGGACTTGGGTATGCGATCGGAAATATCGATCATAGAAAAACCTCCCTCTGATACGCCGGACAGCAAACGCCGCCGTCGTCCATTGCTCCTATGACTCACGCGCCAAAAATCCGCAGATATTCGGAACATCTTGTTTCATCTTGTGAATTATTCATGGTAGGAATGTTCAGAATAACTGCAAGTTATCGTAGCTACATAAGTCAATTATATCTGTCCATAGGATATCACGAAAAAAAAATGCCGTCAAGATTACATTGACGGCATTTTCTGTGATTTGTGAAAAAAAGGGCAAAGAAGTTTTAATTCGTTAAATTTTTGTCTGATAACTCCCCGTCTTCCGCGCTCGTGTGCGTCAGATAATACGAGAGTGCGCTGAGTCCGACAGACAGATCTTCGCTGACAAACGGTATGCTCGGCGGCACTCTCAGCTTCACGGGCGCGAAGTTCCAGATCCCGCGAATGCCCGCCGCTACAAGCTGATCGGCGACACCCTGCGCATGCGCTGCGGGCACGGCGATGACGCCGATCTGAATGTCACGCTCGGCGATGATCTCCGCGAGATAGGCAATGTCCTCCACGCGGCGCTCTCCGACGCGCGTGCCGATCACGACGGGATTCGCGTCGAAAATCGCGGCAAGGCGGAAGCCGAGTCGCGCAATTCCCTGATAGTTTGCGAGCGCCGCACCGAGATGCCCCATTCCGATGATCGCGACATTCCAATGCTGATCGAGTCCCAATATGCCGCCGATGCTCTCCTTGAGCTCTGTGACATAGTAGCCGACGCCCTTCTTGCCAAATTGTCCGAAGAACGCCAAATCTTTACGAATCTGTTCGGGGTTGATGGCAAGGCGGCGGCCAAGCTCCTCCGAGGAGGCAATCTCCACGCCCTCGTCTGTCAGCTGACGCAGACAGCGGTAGTAGCGCGGCAGACGGTCGACCGTCGCCTTGGATATCGATAGATGTTCCTGCATAGTCATCCTTCCCTCATCTCCCCCGCAATCGCATGCACCGCCGCCGTCATAGCGGCGAGCATCCAGAGCAGCATGGAGGACGGTATATTAAAGAGCAGATGATCTGTGATGCCGTTGAGAGCAACGGAGATGAACGCGAGTCCAAGCCCGAGCGAAAGTCCCTCGACGAAGCGGCGTCTGCGCCAGCGTGCGAGCGCGGCACGCACATCGGCAACGGTCTTCCACTCGTGCTCATGCGCGGCGAGCACCGCCTCCCACGGCGGCGTGCGCTTCGGCAGACGAAAGGCGAGCACGAGCGAGCCGAAGAAGAACCAGAGGAAGGAGAGTGCACCCGGCACACCAATCTCCGCTGCATAGTTCAGATACATATTGTGGGCGTGCACGATCTGCACGGGCGCGCCCTGCAAGTAGAAGTCGTACTCGGGGTAGACCATGAAATACATGCCCCAGCCGATGCCGAGGAAGGGATGATCCATCACCATCGCAATCGTGCTCTCCCAGAACGCAAGCCGCATCTCCGACGACGTATCCACACGCGTGAAGACGGAGAGCAGACGATCTGCGAGCACGGGATCAACGAGGAGCGCTCCCGCACCGACGACGACGATCCCGAGGAGGACGCGCCAGTCGCGCAGCGCGCCGTAGCCCGCAAGTACGAGGGCGACGACAAGGCATGCACCGCGCGCATAGGTCATGCCGAGGCAGGCAAGTGCCGCCACAAGGAGCACGAGTGCGAGGATGCGCCATGTGCGCGTGAGCGCGCTCAGCAATCCAATGAAAATGCAGACGACGATATCGAGATAGCCCGCAAGGATGTTTGGATTCTCCCACGTCGAGAAGACGCGCTTCGAGAGTTCGGGGAACGACGCCCCGTCCACCCATTTCATCGCGGAGATGTCGATGCCAAAGATGAACTGATAGAAGCCATAAAGGATGACGAGCGCCGCCGACACTGCCATCGCAATGACAACGCGCCGCAGTTCATGCGCCGTGCGCAGGGTCTGCCCAACGAGCAGATAGGTCATGGCGTAGATCGGCACGAGATGGTAGAAATTGTAAAAGCTGAACGCCTTGTCCGGCGCAACCGCCACGGACAGGAGTCCGATGACGACAAAGAGCAGCGCCGGCGCATCGTACGGCAGACGGCGCAGATGAAAGTTCCGATCGATCCGTAGCCGCAGGAGCATCGCCCCACAGCCGAGGAGCAGCACAACCATCGCCGCCAGCGGTGCGAGCGGGATGAGAAACGCCTCAGCGACAACGGCATACATCATAAGACGCGCCATACGCGCGCCCCAGCGACGGCGGCGCAGCACGCGCCGCCGCTCCTGAAAGTAGTCCTCTGCCACGCCGTCACCTCCCCGCCGTGAGGAGCGCACGGATGCCGCCCACGAGATAGAGCGAGCCGGCGGCGACGAGGAGCGCATTACCTGCGCGTGCGCGTGCGACAGCCTCGGCGAGCGCCGTCTCCGCATCGTTGCACGCATGGGTGGAGAGCCCTAGCCCTGCAGCAATGCCCGCCACAACATCCGCCGCCGCCGCGCGCTCGGAGTTTGGACGCACGGTGACGACCTGATCAGAGGGGCGCAGAAGCGCGGCGAGCATACCATCAATATCTTTATCCTTGAGAATACCGAGCAAAAAGACGCGCGGCGCATCGGGAAAGTAACGGTCGAGTCCCGCGCGCAGTGCCTTCATGCCCGCGGGATTGTGCGCGCCATCCACGACGACGGGCACGCCCTCATACGAGAGGATCTCAAAGCGTGCGGGATGACGCACGCTGCGCAGCCCCGCGCGCACGGCGTTCTCCGTCACGCGCGCGTCCTCGCGCTCGAGCAGTTTTGCCGCCATGATGACGAGCGCCGCATTCTCCGCCTGATAGACGCCCGCGAGGGCGAGTTCGAACGGCTCCGGCTCGCGGCAGACGACGGAGTGGAAGGTGACGCGCTGTCCGCCGCCGTTTGGAAAGAAAAGCTGTGCAGAGAAATCCTCACCGCAGACGAAGACATCCGCGCCCAGTTCCTCAGCACGCCGCTCGATGATCTCGAGCGGTTCTCCCGTCGCCGCCGTGATGACAGGGATCCCCTCCTTGATGATGCCCGCCTTGTGCTCTGCGATGCCCGCGAGCGTCCCGCCGCAGCGGTCGGCGTGATCCATCGCCACATTTGTAATGATCGTAAGGATCGGCTCGACGACATTCGTCGAGTCGAGGAGGCCGCCGAGCCCCGTCTCGATGACGGCGACTTCAACCTGCTCCTCTGCAAAGTAGAGAAAGGCGAGCGCCGTCAGCGCCTCGAACTGCGTTGGGTGTTCGTGTCCCGCCGCGACCATCTCATCCGTAGCCGAGCGCACGCGCGTGAGGAGCTCTGCAAAGCGCGCCTCTGGGATATCGTGCCCGTCCACGCTCATGCGCTCCGTATAGGAGATGAGATGCGGCGAGAGATAACGCCCCGATCGGATGCCCGCCGCATGGAAAACAGCGTCCATCATCTTCGTGACGGAGCCCTTGCCGTTTGTCCCCGCGATGTGGATCACCGCATAGGCGCACTCAGGGTTTCCGAGGCGCGCGCACAGCTCCTCCATGCGCGCAAGCCCCAATCGAATGCCGAAGGTATTCAATTCCTCAAGATAGTGAAGCGACTCCACATAGTTCATCGGAGCACCTCAGAGCTTCGCCAGATCCGCAAGACGCGTCCGGATGAGGGCGACCTTCTCCTCATAGCCCGCCAACTTCTCGCGTTCCGCCGCCACGACGGCGGCAGGCGCCTTCGATGTAAAGCCCTCGTTCGCGAGCTTGCCCGTGAGGCGCCCAATCTCCTTCTCGAGATTGTCGCGCTCCTTCGTCAGGCGCGCCGTCTCCTTCTCTACGTCGATGAGCCCCGCGAGCGGCAGATAGACCGCCGCTCCTGCCAGTGCCCCCGTCACGACATTCTCCGGATCGGGCGCATCCGCCGCGAGGAATGTGACTGCGGACGCGGACGCAAGCGCATGGAAATAATCGACGTGCGATGCAAATGTGTCCGCAAGCGCCGCGTCGCGCATGCGCAGGATGAGCGCGCTCTTTTTTCCCGGCGGCGTGCCGAGCTCCGCGCGCAGATTGCGCGTCACCTTGATGACCTCCATGATGGCGATCATCGCCGTCTCAGCCTCTGCATCGATGTCATTGTCACTGACCTCGGGCCACGGCGCGCGCATAATGCACTCGCCCTCATGCGGGAGTTTCTGCCAGATCTCCTCTGTGAGGAAGGGCATGAAGGGATGCAGGAGGCGCATCGTGCGCTCGAGCACCGTGCGCAGGACGTAGAGCGCCGTGTTCTTTGCGCGTATATTTTCCTTGTCGTAGAGGCGCGCCTTCGTCAGCTCGATGTACCAATCGCAGAACTCGCTCCACAGGAACTCGTAGATCATGCGGCCGGCTTCGCCGAGCTCGTAGTTCTCAAGATTCGCCGTCACATCGCGCGCCGTCTCCGCCGCACGCGAGAGAATCCAGCGATCCGCAAGCGTATAGTCGCTCTCCTCGGGCACAAAGCTGTCGTCCGCGCCTTCGAGATTCATCAGCATATAGCGCGACGCATTCCAGATTTTATTTGCGAAATTGCGCGCTGCCTCGACGCGCTCCCAGTAGAAGCGCATGTCGTTGCCCGGCGTATTGCCCGTGATGAGCATGAAGCGCAGCGTATCCGCACCGTATTTCTCAATGACTTCCACGGGGTCGATGCCGTTGCCGAGAGACTTCGACATCTTGCGCCCCTCACTGTCGCGCACGAGCCCGTGGATAAAGACATCGCGGAACGGCACGTCGCCGCCGAAGCGCAGCCCCATCATAACCATGCGTGCAACCCAGAAAAAGATAATGTCATAGCCCGTGACGAGGGTCGCCGTCGGGTAGAAATGGCGCAGGTCTTTCGTATCCTCCGGCCAGCCCATCGTCTCGAACGGCCAGAGCGCGGAGCTGAACCACGTATCGAGCACGTCCTCGTCCTGATGGATGTGCGTGCTGCCGCAGTGCGTGCACGCCATAATGTCCTCACGCGAAACAGAGGTCTCGCCGCAGTCCGCGCAGTGCCATGCGGGAATGCGGTGCCCCCACCAGAGCTGACGCGAGATGCACCAGTCGCGGATATTCTCGAGCCAGTTTTCGTAGATCTTCGTAAAGCGTTCGGGGACGAAGCGGATGCGTCCGTCCTTCACCGCTGCAATCGCGGGTTTCGCGAGATCCTCCATGCGGACAAACCACTGCTTCGACACGAGCGGCTCAATCGTCGTCTTGCAGCGCGAGCAGTGCCCGACGGCGTGCTCGTGCTTCTCCGTGCTGACGAGCGCGCCGATCTCCTCGAGCTCCTTGACGAGCTGCTTGCGGCATTCGTAGCGGTCGAGCCCCGCGTATTTGCCCGCGCCCTCGCCCATTGTGCCGTCTGCATTGATGACGACAACCTGCTCGAGGTTGTGGCGCTGCCCCATCTCGAAGTCATTTGGATCGTGTGCAGGCGTTACCTTCACTGCGCCCGTGCCGAATGCGGGATCGACATAGGAATCCGCAAAGAGCGGAATGCGCCGCCCCACAACGGGCAGGATCAGCGTCTTGCCGACGAGTGCCTTGTAGCGCGCATCGTCGGGGTGCACGGCGACACCCGTATCGCCGAACATCGTCTCAGGGCGCGTCGTTGCAATCTCGACGTACTCGTCCGTCCCCTCAATCTGATAGCGGAGATGCCAGAGATGCCCCGCCTCCGTCTCGTGCTCGACCTCGATATCCGAGATTGCCGTCGTGCAGTGCGGGCACCAATTCGTAATGCGCGTCCCCTGATAGATGAGCCCCTGCTCGTAGAGACTCACGAAGACCTCGCGCACGGCGCGCGAGCAACCCTCGTCCATCGTGAAGCGCTCACGGTCCCAGTCACAGGATGCGCCGAGCATGCGCAGCTGGTACATGATGCGGTCGCCATACTGCTGCTTCCAGTCCCATACGCGCTCCAGGAACTTCTCGCGCCCGAGCTCGAAGCGGTTCGTACCCTCCACGCGCAGGCTCTCCTCAACCTTTGCCTGTGTCGCAATGCCCGCATGGTCGCAGCCCGGCACCCAGACGACGTTCTTGCCGCGCATGCGCTGATAGCGCACGAGGATATCCTGAAGCGTATTGTCGAGCGCGTGCCCCATGTGCAGCTGCCCCGTCACATTCGGCGGTGGGATCACGACACTGTATGGTTCACGGCTCTCGTCCGCCTCGTCGTGAAAGAGTTTATGTTCTTCCCAATAGCTGTACCATTTGCGCTCAAACGATGCAGGGTCATAGGTCTTTGGAATGTTCGCACCGGATTCCTGACACATATATCTGTTCCTCCCGAAAGAAACGCCCCCGTCCCGAGGGGACGAGGGCGTCCGCACGTCGTCAATGCTCTCTTACTATAAATTGCAAAGGTAAGATTAGCATAAAACGCGTCTTTTTGCAAGAATTACGTACACACTCACCGACGGAAGCTCTCCGTATACTGCCACACAATATCGAGGAAATACCGTGCAAGCGCGTCGTCAAACACCTCGCGATAGCTTTCGCTACGCTCGTGTATGTGGTAGGTATAGCGGTCAAGCGAGATCGTCCCATCCTCGCGCGTGAATTCCTCCGTTTCGAGGTGGAACGCATATTGCTCTGTGCGCACGCAGATCTTGTACGTCTGCCCCGGATAGATGGAGTTGCTGACGGTGTATTCCCGCCGCTGTCCGCCAAATGCCTCGGGCAGGTTTCCATCCAGATGCGCCGCGTCGATCGGATAGCCCGCGAGTTTTCCGAGGATCTTGTAGATGTCCACGGAGCTCGTCAGCTCATCCACGCGCCCAAGCGCAGGAACACCTGCTCCGCGCGCCATCAGTGCCGCTCCCGTCTGCTCCTCACTCAGCAGATACGGACTACGCGCATGCACCGACGCTCCGTGATCGGAGTAGAGCAGAACAATGTATTCGTCCTCCTCATAATGTGACGTAAGATAGTCGAAGAGATATCCCAGCTGCCGATCCACTGCACGTATTTCGCTGCGGTTGACATACTGACTGAGCGGGTTTTGCTTCAGGAATACGGATGCGCCCAGATCCTGCGGCTGCAGGGCATCTGCAAGAGGAAGATGTGCGGATGCACAGGCGGGCGTACTGACATCTGAATTATACGGATGTGTATCCGCAAAGTGCATAAAGAGGAAGTTATCGCATTCATCAAAGGTCTCGAGATGACGAATGACTCGCTCAACACCGTCTGCCGCACGCAGCATCCAATGATTTACGATCAGCCGATCGAACCCTCGCGTCGCACCGTTATAAATTCCCTGCCCATCTCCCTGTATATTGGTACAATAGTATCCGAGTGCTTTCATTTGCTCTGATACTGTGACATAGGATTGGTCGAGTGCAAAGGGAATCCCCGGTTTTGCGATCTGTGTATGATGCTGATAGAGTCCCGTTTCAATCGTTGCCAAGGCAGGATAAGTATATTCTGCTGTAGAGAAATTATTATCAAAAATCACTCCTGTACTAAAAAAGTGCAGGAGATTCGGCATCAATTCTGCATGTTCATTCTGTATCTCCTTCCAACAAAGGCCATCAGAAAGAATGTTCAGAACAACCTTTTTACGCTGTGAGCTATGACAAAGCACCACAGGTGCACCAACGAGAAACGCCTCCTCTGATCGAAATGTCACTGGTGCTTCGACACGGTAGAAATTAAACTCACCGCGTCCAAGCATCATCATGCGATCAACATCGTCCCCCTCAATGTGCAGCATCTGATGCAAATACTTTGCCGCAATAGGACACAGCACAGGATCAGCACCTTGCGGACACGCATGAAACTCCATGGTTTCGCGCGATTTCATGATATCAAAAATAAAATCGTTAAAGATAGGCAAACCATTCTGCTCTGTAGCAGTATTCATGAGTTCAAGCACTTTACTCTTAATGTGCATTTGTCCATATGGATTATAGATTCCAGCTCTGTAGCAGGGCAGTGTCTCAGAAAACCGCGGCAACTCCTCACACAGGTCTACAGAAAGCCTCGATCTTATACCGCACTCAGTCTCTCGCGTATCTGTAATGACTGGTGCAAATTGTGTGCACGTTGCTGCTATTTTAATTGCGTGCAGCCATTTGACGCGCTCTTCCGGATCATCCGTAAAAGTTATACGGGCTTTTCCTTTCGGCAAGACCAGAAACAGAAGCGCGCGATCCATCTGTCCGTTCTGCTTATATATGCGATATAGCAATTCGCACACAGCTGAACTCATCTTGCGCTTTTCATATGCTGCTTCTCCGTATTGGATCGCCCCCTTGATATCTCCACGCGCAAGAGCCTCTTCCGCACAAAATATTTCGTACAGCTCACCATATGGATACAGATGATGATATCGTTCGGCAGAACTCTTTGCGTCTTCGTCAAAGTCATCCCTGTAAACGGCTTCCGCAAGGCATTCGCCGAGCATCTGTATCTCATGCTCCCGCATGGCATAAGAAAATCGCTCCATACATAGAATGCTATTCTCCTCAGAGAGCTCGGCCAAGATCATTTCACGGTACAATGCCTGCAGTCCATTTTCCTGCACATTTAGAAGAAACCTCTTCCGCTCCTTATCATAGAGCACACTGTAGGCATCCGTCAGAGGAAAGAGCCCGACTGGAAGCTGCTCATAATCCGGCAGGGAGGAAAAATTCTCCATCGACGCAAATACATGGCGGTTCGCCTCGTAATTGGCGCGCATCTCCTCCTCGTTCGGCGTGCAGGAAATCGTATACAGGAGATGATACAGGCCTTCATTTCCTCGTTCATTGTACGCCTGCATCAGAAGATGGTTTCCCTCCACGAATCCGTCTATATCACCAGATTCAGCAGACAGTCCCAACAAGGTTTCACCGAGGAGAATGCGCGCCGTATACACCGCATCAAGATCCTGCTTTTTTGCATCACGACCAAGATAGTCCCGCGCCAACGCACAAAGTTCGTCATACGCTCCTTGCGCAGACAAATGTTGAAGCTGCTCCGCGATATCCAATATTCCCACACTCCCCACCCTGCAGTCCCTTATCTCAGCATCAGAACAACCCCGTAATCATCCCGTTCTCGGTGATGTCCATACCCATTGCGGCGGGGACTTTAGGCAGCCCCGGCATGGTGAGGACACTGCCCGTCAGTGCGACGACGAAGCCCGCGCCGCAGGAGGCGCGCAGTTCGCGCACGGTGATGCGGAAGCCCGTCGGGCGTCCGAGGAGGGCGGGATTATCCGAGAAGGAGTACTGCGTCTTTGCCATGCAGACGGGCGTCTCCGTCATGCCGAGCGTCTCCATCTCCGCCAGTTGTTTTTTCGCCTCGGGTGTGAAGTCCGCGCCGTCTGCGCCGTAGATCTCGCGTGCAATCGTCTCGATCTTCTCTGCAATGCTCTTCTTCTCGTCGTAGATCGGGTGGAAGTTCGAGGGCTTTGCAATCGCCTCCTCCACCGCATCCGCGAGTGCGAGACCGCCCGCGCCGCCCTTCGCCCAGACCTCGGAGCGCACGCATTTCGCGCCAAGACGCACGCAGAGTTCTTCGAGGAGAGAAAGCTCCGCCTCGGTATCGGTCGGGAACACATTGACCGCAACGACGGCGGGTAACCCGAAATTGCCGATGTTCTCGATGTGCTTTTCGAGATTTGCTGCGCCCTTTTTGAGGGCATCCAGATTCTCCGTGCCGAGTACGTCCTTCGGCACGCCGCCGTTCATCTTGAGCGCACGCACGGTGGCGACGATGACGACGGCATCGGGCGCGAGGCCCGCAAGGCGGCACTTGATGTCAAAGAATTTCTCCGCGCCGAGATCCGCGCCAAAGCCCGCCTCGGTGACAACATAGTCGGCGCATTTCAGCGCGTACTTCGTTGCCATGACGCTGCTGCAGCCGTGCGCAATGTTTGCAAAGGGGCCGCCGTGGATGAGCGCGGGCGTGCCCTCGATGGTCTGCACGAGGTTCGGCTTGATGGCGTCCTTGAAGAGGAGTGTCAATGCGCCCGTCGCGCCCAGCTCCTCCGCGTGCACGGGACGCCCGCCGCGCGTGTAGCCGATGAGGATGCGCCCGAGGCGGCGCTTCATATCCGCCAGCCCATCCGCAAGGCAGAGAATCGCCATCATCTCCGAGGCGACCGTGATGTCAAAGCCCGACTCGCGCGGGATGCCATGGACGCGTCCACCAAGCCCCGTGACAACGTGGCGCAAGGCGCGGTCGTTGATGTCGAGGACGCGCTTCCACACAATGCGGTTCACGTCAAGGTCGAGCGCGTTTCCCTGAAAAATGTGGTTGTCTATGAGCGCAGCGAGGAGGTTGTGCGCCGTTGTAATCGCGTGGAAGTCCCCCGTGAAGTGGAGGTTGATGTCCTCCATCGGCACGACCTGCGCATAGCCGCCGCCCGCCGCGCCGCCCTTCATGCCGAAGCACGGGCCGAGCGACGGCTCGCGCAGGGCGACGACGGTTTTTTTGCCCTGCTGATGAAGTGCGTCGGCAAGCCCGACACTCGTCGTTGTCTTGCCCTCGCCCGCAGGGGTCGGGTTGATCGCCGTGACGAGGATAAGCTTCCCGTTCTTCTCTGCGCCCGCAAGTGCCTCGGGCGTCAGCTTCGCCTTATAGCGTCCATAGGGCTCGATATGTTCCTCGGCAATGCCGAGCGTCTTTGCAATCTCCGCGATGGGGCGCAGCTGCGCCGCGCGTGCAATCTCTACATCCGATTTCATCATGCTCTGCTCCTCCCCTATGCCATCTGCGCCGCTGCTGCCTGCACGACGTTCTCCATCAGCATTGCAACCGTCAGAAGTCCCACACCGCCCGGCACGGGTGTGATCGCACCCGCGACCTTCTCGACCGCCTCGAAGTCGACGTCCCCGACCAGCTTCTTCGGCGCAATGCGATTGATGCCGACGTCGATCACCGTCGCGCCGGGCTTCACCATATCCGCTGTGACGAAGTGCGGCTGTCCGACCGCCGCAACGAGGATGTCCGCCTCGCGCGCGATCTCGGAGAGGTTCTCCGTCCGCGAGTGGCAAAGCGTGACGGTGGCGTGGCGCTCCAAAAGAAGCATCCCCATCGGCTTGCCGACGATATTGCTGCGCCCGATGATGACGGCATGCTTCCCCTCAATGGGGATGCCCGCATACTCGAGCATACGGATGCAGCCTGCAGGCGTGCAGGGACGCAGCCCCGGTGCACCGATCGAGAGATGCCCGACGTTCATGGGATGGAATCCGTCCACATCCTTGCGGGGATCGATGCGGCTGAGGATCTCATCCTCGTGCGCTGCGAGCGCGGCGGGCAACGGCAGCTGCACGAGAATGCCGTGCACTGATGCATCCGCGTTCAGTGCATCGATGCGGGCAAGCAGATCCTCCCGCGTCGTCTCTGCGGGCAGGGCAATATGATCTGAGAGAATATCCAGCTCCGCACAGGTCTTCTGCTTGTTGCGGACATAGACCTCGGATGCAGGGTCATTGCCCACAATGATGACGGCAAGGCGCGGATGGATGCCGCGTTCACGCAGGAGAAGAGCCCCGTGCTCTGCGCTCACCTTGATGCGCGCGGCGAATTCTTTCCCGTATAAAATGCGTGCCATATGCTCTCCTTTATACCAAATAGCTGATCCACGTAAAGACAAAAATCGCAATCGACACAATCCCGTTCCGCATGAAATACATCTGCGTCACGCGCGAAAAATTCGTCGAGCTCGCAATGCGGTGCTGATAGACGAGCGTCCCCGCCGCGATGCCGACGCCGATGTAGTAGGGAAATGCGAGGTGCATCATCATGCCGAGCGCAATAAAGAGGAGGATCGAAAAAATATGCATGGCGCGCGCAAGTTGGAATGCACCATGCGCACCGAATGTGACCGCGAGAGAGTGGAGTCCCTGACTGCGGTCGAACTCCTCATCCTGTGCGCCGTACATCGCGTCGAACGCCGCAATCCAGAGTGCAACTGCGATAAAGAGCACGACCGTCGGCAGCTCAACTTTGCCGCTGATTGCCACCCAGCCGCCCGCAGGCGCCATGCCGATGGCGATGCCGAGGAAGAGATGCACCCAGCCTGTCACGCGCTTCATATACGGATAGATGAGAAAGGGTACAGCCGCAAACGGCAAAAGTCGGATGCAGACGGGGTTCAGCTGCAAAACCGCAAATACAAGCACAAGGAGGCACACGCCTATAAAGACGAGCGCCTCCTTCTTTGTCACGCGCCCCTGCACCATCGCGCGGTAGGCGAGGCGGGGCTGCTGCTTATCGTATTTCAGATCGGCGAGATTGTCGAGGGCAAGCGCCGCCGAGCGCGCCGCCGTGATGGCGAGCACGATCCAACCGAGATCGCCGAGCGGGGGATTGCCCCCTGCCGCGAGCAGCGCCCCCATTAGGGCAAACGGCAGGGAGAACACCGTATGGTGAAAGGCGGTATTGTTCATGTGCGCCCGCAGGCGCTCCATCCACCAGCTCAATCCAGACCGAACTCCTTCCACCGCGCGTCAACGCGCTTTACAATCTCCTCGGACATCTCGATCTCATCGGGCCACTCACGCGCATGACCTTCCTCCGGCCACGTCTTCGTCGCGTCGATGCCGAGCTTCGAGCCCCACTTCGCCATCGGCGAGGAGTGATCGAGCACATCGAGAGGTCCCTGCACGATCTCGAGATCGTATTTCGCGTCGATGTTGTTGAAGACGCGCCACCAGACTTCCTTCATATCCTGCACGTTGACGTGCGCATCCACGACGATGATCATCTTCACGTTCATCATCTGCCCCATGCCCCAGAGCGCATGCATAACCTTGCGCGCGTGCATTGGGAACTGCTTCTTGATGGACACGACGATGCAGTCGTGGAAAACGCCCTCGAGCGGCATATTCACGTCGATGACCTCGGGGAGCATCTGCTTGAGGAGCGGCAAGAAGATGCGCTCCGTCGCCTTCGCGAGGAAGCAGTCCTCCATCGGCGGCTTGCCGACGACCGTCGCGGAGTAGATTGCATCCTTGCGGTGCGTGATTGCCGTGATGTGAAAGACGGGATAATCGTCCGCGAGCGAGTAGTAGCCCGTGTGGTCGCCGAACGGCCCCTCGCGGCGCATCTCGTTCGTATCGACGTAGCCCTCGAGGATGATCTCCGCCGTCGCGGGCACCTCGAGATCGACCGTGATGCACTTGACCATCTCGACGGATTTGTGCCGCAGGAAGCCCGCAAAGACCATCTCGTCGATGTCGCGCGGGAGCGGCGCCGTCGCTGCATAGGTGACGACGGGGTCGGTGCCGATGGCGACCGCCGCCTCGATGCGCTGTCCGCCGCGCGCCTTCATATCGCGGAAGTTCTCCGCGCCGTTCTTGTGGATGTGCCAGTGCATGCCCGTCGTGCGGCTGTCGTATTTTTGCAGACGATACATGCCGACGTTGCGCTTGCCCGTCGCAGGATTCTTCGTAAAGACGAGCGGCAGGGTCACGAATGGGCCGCCGTCGTCCGGCCAGCATTTCAGGATGGGGATCTCATCGAGGTTTGGATGCTCCGTCTCGATGACCTCCTGGCAGGGCGCATTCTTCACGTATTTCGGAAAGTTGATCGCCTTACGCGCCATCGGGATCAGTGTCATGAGATTCATCTTGTTCTGCAGAGAGATGTGCGGAATCTTCAGGATCTCCGTGAGTTCGTCCGCGATGTCATCGAGCTTCTCCACGCCGAAGGCAAGTGCCATGCGCTCGTAGCTGCCGAATGCGTTCATGAGCACGGGCATCTTCGAGCCCTTGACGTTCTCGAAGAGGAGGGCGACGTTCTTCTCCCCCTCCTGTTTCGAGATGCGGTCGGTGATTTCGGTGATCTCAAGCTCTGGATCGACCTCTGCCGTGATGCGTTTCAAAAGCCCGCGCTCCTCGAGCGCGGCGATGTACTCGCGCAGATCCTTATATGCCAAGATTTTCCCTCCTAGTTGAAACAAGTATCATATCGACTGTAACGCCCCACGCGAACGCTTAGTTACGCAAACGGTCGCGTACTTATTCGCCTAAATACCTGCGGACTTCTTAAACGCGCTTCGCTTGAACGAAAGAAATCCGCAGGGGGCGAAACGCACGCTTTCCCCGCTTGCTCCACTAGGGTTCGCTTAGGGGCATTACAAGCGCTATTGAGACTTTATTTTCTCAGTATAAATCTCACGATCAGATATCCCACGCCGTAGAGTGCAATCATGGGCAGGGCGATCATCGACTGCGTGAACACATCCGGTGTCGGGGAGATGATGGCAGCGATGACGAACGAGAGGAAGATGACGATACGGGCGTATTTCCGCAGGAAGTCCGAGGAGATGAAGCCCAGCTTGCCGAGGATCGTGATGACGAGCGGCAGCTCGAAGACGAAGCCGAACGGCAGGACGAACATGATGACGAACTCGAAGTAGCGGTTCACAGAAAAGAGCGCCTCGAGTTCCTCGTTGCCGAAGCCCTTGAAGAACATGATTGCTGCGGGGAAGACAAGGAAGAATGAGAACGCCAGCCCGAGGAAGAAGAGGACAACCGAGACGGGCACGACGATCCCAAGCACGAGTCGCTCCGCACGCGTGAGTGCAGGCAGGAAGAAGCGCCAGACGTGATAGAAGATCACAGGCAGCGCGAGAAGAAAGCCCACGACGACGGCGATCTTGATATAGGTGAAGAACGCCTCCGCGGGCTGCATATAGTAGAGCTTCCCGACCGGAACGGTCAGATAGTGCATGATGTCGTCGATGAAATAGTAGCCAACGCCCGAGCCGACGGCGACGGCGAGCAAGCATTTGATGAGGCGCGAACGCAGCTCCGTCAGATGCGCAATCAGCGTCATGCTGCCGTCGTCCTCCGGGTTTGCGGTATCCTCGCTCTGTGTTTCCGTCTGCGGGGCGGGCGGCGTGATGGGCGGGTGCTCTGCGTGCGCGGACTGCTCCCCGCTTACGCTGTCGCCTTGCTCAGTCGCAAGGGGTTTCGATTCCTCCGCCATGGATCAACTCTTCGCCTCTTTTTTCTCGCCGCTCTCGAGCTGCTTCGCCTCCTCGGTGACATTGATCTCCGTACGGGAATCCTGCGGCGACTCGTTGTTTGCCGATTTGAATTCCTTGATACTCTTCCCGAGCGCCTTACCAATGTCGGGCAGGCGGCCGGGGCCGAAGATCACAAGGCCGATGATGAGGATGAGTACGAGTTCGGGAACTCCCAGACCAAACATAAGAACCTCCTAAAATGATAATTCACTCATTTATGATGCTTGTGCAAATCTTACACATTATGATTGAGACTTGCTTTCTGTTCCACTCTGCTCCGCTGCATGCGCCGCGACTGCTGCCGCAGCGGTCTCTGCCGTCGGCGTTGCCGTGGGTGCGGCGGGTGCTGCCTGCGCCTCTGTCGGTGCGGCAGCCGGCTGTGCAGCGGGCTGTACCGGTGCGGGTGCCGCGGGCGGCGGCTCGGGTGCGTTGATTGCCGCCGTCAGCGCATTCGACGCCTTGCGGAACTCACGGATGCCCTTGCCGAGCGAGCGCCCCATCTCGGGGAGCTTGCCGGGACCAAAGACGATGAGTCCCACGACCAGTATCAAAATCAGTTCGGGTACGCCAATGCCAAACATGCTGACTCCTTCTTATGGCTATGCCATGTTCTCTCCTAAAAGGTCTAAAACTCTCTGCGTCCGATAAAGTCCGCCGCCATCAGGCAGGTCTCACGGATGCGCTCGTCAAGCGGCTCCGGCAGTGCCGCCTTTGCACGCGCGAGATAGGCGTCCGCCTTCTCCTGTGCATAGTCGAGGCCGTCCGTCGTGCGGACGATTTCGAGCGCACGTGCGACCTCCGTTTCTGTCATCTTCGGATTCGTAATGAGCTTCGTGAGCTCCATGCGCCCCGCCTCGTCCAGCACTTCGAGCGCACGGATGACAGGCAGTGTCACGAAGCCCTGCGCGAGGTCATGCCCTGCGGGCTTTCCGATGTGCTCCGAGGTCTGCCGATAGTCGAGCAGGTCGTCCGTGATCTGGAACGCCATGCCGATGGCGTGCCCATAGAGCGCCATGCGCTCTGTATCTGCCGCACTCATGCCGCCGATCACGCCGCCGAGTTCACAGCAGATCTCAAGGAAGTCCGCCGTCTTCTTGCGGATGCGCTCATAGTACGCATCCTCGCTCGCGGGCACCTGATAAGCTGTGTGATCTTGGAGAATCTCACCCTCGCTCAGCGTACAGACGAGCTGCGCGAGCTTGACGTAGACCGAGGAATCATAACCCGCCTCCGCAACGAGTTTGAACGCACGCGCAAAAAGATAATCGCCGCTCAGAATGGCGACCTGATTGCCCCATTTTGCATTCGTCGTCGCCGATCCCCGCCGCGTATCCGCCTCGTCGATGACATCATCGTGCACGAGGGATGCCGTGTGAATCAGCTCGAGCGCAACGGCAACAGGCATCGCACGCGCACGATCAAACGCCGCACCGCCGCGTGCCGCAAGCAGGAAAAGGGCGGGACGCAAGCGCTTCCCCCCCGAGGAGACAAGATGTGCTCCCACATCTGTTATGAGAGCGGTCTCGGAGATAATGGATTCTGCAAGCGCAGGTTCAAATTCCTCAAGATCCGCCTGTATGACATCAAACATGTCGTTCTTCAACGTCGTATCACCTACATCGGGCGCAGGAGCGCTCCGCCAACATTCTTCCATCGAGTGTAAACCTTTACACATTCTATCATATTGCGCCCAGACCGTCAAAATTATTTCATGACTCTCTCATCTGCGGGAAAATCATTTTTTCTGCAAAATCAGCGCACTGCCGACCGCCCGCTCCGACCCGTCCGAGGGAGAGTTGACAACGCCGCCGTTCACATAGAGCGCAGAGGAGCCTCCGCCGTCGAGATTGATTGCATTCTGGACGCCGAATTTCACGAGCAGCTCGGCGAACTCCGTCAGCGTCAGTCCGTGGCTGTGCGACTGCCGCCCGTCGACCACAGCAAAAACCACTTTTCCACTCTTCGTCACCCCAACAGCACTGCGCGGCGCGCGTCCGTAGCGAATGTCTCCGGGGAACTGCTCCTCGCCCGCCGTCACATGAACGACGCCATTCTCGACCAGACGCGGTCCTGCGCCGACGATCTGCACAGCACGATCCCACATCGCGCCGGTCTCTTCTCTCAGCACTGTCGGGTCACCGACGCGCGTCCCCGCTGCGGCAAAGGCATCCATCGAGGAGCCGTGCACGGAGACAACGTAGCCGTCCGAGGGAATCACGGAGTCATTCGTATTGATCTCTGCCACGCGGCCCCCCCGAATCACATATTCGAGCCCGTACGGATTTGTCCCCGTCGTTCTGCCGTAAGCGCGGTTGTAAATGATGAGTCCATTCTCACCGCGCTCGGCGTTGACCCCCGAAACGGGCAGCGTCACCTGATCGATCTTCACCGTGCCGTTGTAGGAAACCGTGCCGAATACAAAGGAGCCGTCGGGCATCACGCCGAATGCGCTGCGATCGTAGTAGGTCGTCCCGACAATCGTACCGTCGATCTTCGTCACGCCGAGAATCACGCCGTTTGCCGCAAAGTAGGAGGCATTGATCGCCGCCACCGCATTCGTATCGCGCGCAATCCCCGTTACGGTCTGCCGCCCTGGGATGATGCCGCGCGCAAGCGCGGGGCGAACGCTGTACTGCGCGGGATCTGCCTCAACGAAGTACGAAGTCACCTGCCCGTCCTCATCTTCGTAAATGTACGTGCGCTGCATAAGCCCCGGTGCAATCGTTTCTTCCTTCAGAATTGGAAGCGTGGGCTTCTTCGGCTCCTCTTCCGCAGCTTCTCCGGGCTTTGGCTGCGTCGACAGCTTTACGGGAGGTTCGGCGGGCGTCGTCTTCGACGGATTCGCTCCCGCAGGTGACACATCGAGAAAAACACGCGCAGGATTCATCAGATTGCCAAGTGCATACTTCATGCCCTTCGCCATCGTGACCGTCACATAAAAATGCCCGCTGCGCGACGCATAGGAGACGGAGTCAATGCGCTTTGTGTGCACAGAAGCTCGTTTAAACGCCGCCACATCCGCATCTGCAAAATCAAAGGTCAACTCGCGCCCATCCTCGGAAAGGCTGACATGATAGATGGGCATCTCTGAAAAGTCAAAGACGAGCCGATCGCGCTCCGCCGTACTCGACGTGCGCAGATCGTTCAGCTCTGCCGCCCACGCATAGGAGGACGCCGTCAAGAGCAGCGCCGCCAGAAGCACAAGGATTTTCTTTAAAATACGCATAAACACTCCAAACTAAGGAACTTTTACTACAAATAATAGAAAAGGGGAGGCTGCGCCGGCAGCATCCCCTTATAAGTATACATTATATCTCATCTGGTCTTGATGGTCAACTGCTTATACATCATATCCGCAATGCCGATGCCGCCGCTCTTCGCCGCCGCATTCATCATCTCCGTATCGCGCATATCCTCGAAGATCTCAAGCGCATTGGACTTTTTTCCAAAGAGCCCGCCCTCTGGCACAGTCGCACGCATCTGCTTATACATCATGCTGAGAAACATTGCCTCGAAGCCCTCGCACGCCTCACGTAACTTCTTCGCCTCACGCTCCTCGGCGCTCATTGGATTCTTCGGGACGTAACCCGTCTCCTCTGTCTCAGGTGCTGCCGCAGCCTTGCGCTGCAGCTCGTCAAGCGTCGCCTGAAAGGATTTGCTCTCAGCGCTCATGCGCGCCGCATCGTAGGAGGGCTGTGCGGCACCGCCCAAAAGTGCGTTGTCGCCAATTGGCTGAATCGTCATAGGCTACCTCCTTAAACTATATCGAGTTCGGCGTGCAGTGCCCCTGCCGCCTTCATCGCCTGCAAGATGGAGATGATCTCACGTGGATTCGCTCCCACGGTGTTGAGTGCGCCCACAATGTCGCTGATATTGGTCGTTGCGGGTAGGATGATCGTATTTCCCTTCATATCGTTCACTTCGACATCGGCATCCTGCGTGACGACCGTATTTCCATAGCTGAACGGTCCCGGCTGCGAGACCTCTGTCGCACCCTGAATGCGGATCGTCAGCCCGCCCTGCGTGATTGCAACGGTATCGACAGAGACATCACCGCCCGTGATGATCGTCCCCGTGCGCTCGTTCACAATGACACGCGCCATATTGTCGGGGCGGACGGGTAGCTCTTCGATTGAGGCAACAAAGCCGACCACGTTCCCGCGGAAATAGGACGGAATCGCCACATCCACGCGTCCGGGATTGCTTGCCTGTGCGATACTGCCATACTGCGCGTTGATCGCCCCCGCGACCCGTGTCGCTGTCGTAAAGTCAGGGCGTGCAAGCGAAAGGGAAAGCTGCCCGTTCACACCAATCCCATCGTCCTCCACCGTACGCTCGACAATGCCGCCGTTCACAGCAATGCCGACCGTCGGGAACGCCTTCGTCATGCTGCTACCGCCGCCCGCCCCGGCAAAGCCGCCCGTAGAGACCGCGCCCTGCGCAACGACATAGACCTCGCCGTTGCCCGCACGCAGCGGGGTCTGGAGCAGCGTGCCGCCGCGCAGGCTCTTCGCGTCGCCGATGGAGGAGACGGTCACGTCGAGGCTGTCCCCCTCGCGCACGAACGGCGGCAGAGTCGCCGTCACCATGACCGCCGCGACGTTCTTCAGTTTGATCGAGCTGCTGTTGACCGTGATGCCGTAGGTGGTCAGCATATTTGCAATGGACTGTACCGTCTCCCCCGAGCTTGAGCCGTCGCCCGTGCCGTCCAGACCGACGACGAGGCCGTAGCCCATGAGCTGGTTGGAGCGCACACCCTGCACCTTGGAGATATCCTTGATTCGCGTCACAGCGGAATCCGCCGAAGCAATTCCCGGCAGTGTTCCGACCACAAGTCCAAGGAGGAGCAAAAGGATGCCCAATTTCTTCATAAAAAGCGCCTCCCGTCAGAACAGAATGTTGAAGATCTGGGTCAGGATGCCCTGCCGCTGCTTTGCGTTCAGAGGCCCCTTTCCGTCGAAGCGCACCGTCGCATCAGCCACACGTGTCGAGAGGATCGTATTCGAACTCGAGATGTCCTCGGGACGACAGGTGCCGCGGAAGACAATCTTGTGCTCGTTGCGGTTCTGCCAAATGGACTGTGTGCCCTCGAGGACGAAATTGCCGTTCGGCATGACATCCACCACGGTCACGGTGACATTGCCCGCAACGCGGTTCGAGGAGGAGGCAGAGCCCTTGGCGCTGAACTTGTCCGAGCCGTTTGCAGATGCGGCCTGCAGGAAGTCGAAAATACCAAGCCCTGCACCAATACTGACCGACCCGCTCTTCTCATTCGAGGAGTTCCGCGTTGCCGAAGTCGTTGTTGTCTCACTGATGACGATGGTGACGATGTCCCCGATGCCCGTCGCCCGATGATCGGAAAACGGACTCTTCGTTGGATGTCCGCTCGGATTATTCCACAGGGATTCTGCCGAGACAGCGGGAGCGAGACTTGCCGTGCAGAGTGCAGCGGCGAGCACGCCTGCGAGCCATTTTTGTTTACTCATATCGAACTCCTTATGGAAAATTGAGGGAAAATTTTCATCCGATGACCTGAACCGTGTGCGCATCAATCACCTTGCCGCGCAGGATTTTACCAGAGCTCACATTGCGTACGCGGATCGTGTAGTCGATGCGTCCCGGCTCGAGCGCCACGCCCTCAGCGCGAATTACGATGCCATTTGCATCCAGAACGAGCTCCACGGGATTGCCTGCACGTATGACGAGCGGCATCGCAAGCAGCGAGGGTGTGATCGTCACATCCTTGCGAATGTAACGCCCCGCAACACGACCATCCACACGTGCAAAATCAGTGAGCGTCAATTCGGGCAGGGTATCCACCGCCCGTTCCTCAACGCGCGCATTTGCGGGAGAGATTGCCTCCTCCGCACGAATATCCGTCATCGCCACGAGCACGCGGTCATAGACGGTCAGCTGATAGTAGCTCGTCGCCTTCCGATGCATGACGCCATCGATGTAGATGGCAAATACCGCTGGGAACTCCCGTCCATAGGGCAGCCCGCGGGGGAACTCGACAACCGCTGTCACCTCGCCCGCAGGGAGGTGCATCGTCGACGCCACACGCTGCAGGCGCAGCTCATGCCGCCGCGTCTCGCCGATCCCGGCAAGCTTCTCCTCGATCTTCTGCTCTGCGAGTGCAGAGAGCTGCGCCGAGGACAGAATGGTGGGGAAGTGATCACCCTGGGCAGGATTGTAGGCAGAGGCCTCTGCTGTACCCACCCACAGAAAAGCGAATAAGCCACTCCATAGGCATAGAATGGCTGTAATCGTACGTCTTTGAAAGCTCAACGCTTGAGTGAGTTCGCAATCTCGAGCATCGAATCCGATGTCGTGATCGCCTTCGAGTTGGACTCGTAGGCACGCTGGGAGACGATCATCTCAACCATTTCCTCAACGATCTGCACATTGCTCATCTCAAGGGTTCCCTGTGTGAGCGTACCCGCACCATCCACGCCGGGATTCGACTCGATCGCCTCGCCCGAAGCATCGGACACAACGAAGAGATTCTTGCCAATGGAGGTAAGTCCTGCCGGATTGACAAAGCGAGCAAGTGTGATCTGCCCTGCCTCCTGCTGCTGATTCTGTCCTGCCTCGCGGTAGGACACACGCCCGTCACCCGAGATCGTGATGGAGTCGAGCGGCGCATTCTGACCGATCGTGATGCCGTCGGCAAGCAGATAGCCGTCCGTCGTCACCATGCGGCGATCGCTGTCGAGCTTCCACGTGCCGTCACGCGTGTATGCCGTCGTACCATCGGGCATCGTGACGCGGAAAAAGCCCTCGCCCTGAATGCCGATGTCCGTGGGGTTGTCCGTCGTCTGGAGTGGTCCCTGTGTAAAGACGCGCTGCGTCGCAGCCACACGCGTACCGAGACCGATCTGGAGCGCGGTCGGATACTGCGAATCCGCGCCGTTCTGTGCGCCTGCCTCACGCAGCGTCTGATAGACGAGATCCTGGAATTCCGCACGCACCTTTTTTCCGCCGTAAGTGTTGACGTTCGCAATATTGTGCGCAACGATGTCCATATGCACCTGCTGCGCCTTCATGCCGGACGCCGCAGACCAAAGTGCTCGCATCATAGTCGATATCCCCCTCCAAGGAAAGATGATAAGTCATTCACATTTCTATATCGAATAAAAGGGATCGTTCCTTAAATAATTTTAACTCGTGCGGCCGACATCATTGACCGCCTTGTCGAGCAGCGTGTCCTGTGTCTGCACGGCCTTCGAGCCTGCCTCGTAGACACGGTAGTTGTTGATGAGCTCGACCATCTCCGTGACAATGCTCGTATTCGACATCTCAAGCATCCCCTGCTCGATCGTGCCCGTCGCCTGCTGTGGACGCGCGCCTTCCTGCGGGCGGTAGAGGTTGTCGCCCTGCTTGATGACCGCATTCTTCCCAGCAAACTGCACAAAGCCGAGCTGCGCAACCTCTGCACCGTCCGCGTAGATGCGCCCATCGCTCGAAACATTCACACGCTGCGCATTCTCCGGAATCCTGATCGAACGACCGCGTGAGGAGAGCACCTCCTGCCCGCGCATATTGAGCAGAGTTCCGTTCGTCGAGCGGTAGAAGCCGCCATCACGTGTATAGCGCGGTCCGTCAATCGTATTGATGACGAAGTAGCCTTGTCCCGAGATCGCAAAGTCATAGGTATTGCCCGTCGTCTGCATCGCGCCCTGCAGATGCTCCGTCGCAATCTCATCCACGGCAGACCCGAGCCCGAGCGTACCGACGATCGGCGCACGATTCCCCTCGACGCGAAAGCCCTTGAAGCTCGTCACCTTGGTATCCGCAGAGTTGTCATTGATGCGGCGAAGCAGCATCGGCTCGAACTCGCGGATCGCCATGTCGTCGCGCTTGTAGCCCGTGGTCGACGCATTCGCAAGGTTGTTCGCGATCATGTCCGTGTGCTTGGTCTCCGTAATCATGCCCGAGGCTGCAATATAGAGTCCTCTCCACATAGTTCATCCCTCTTTTTCACGAAAGTTGTCCAATGTTTATAATTTCGCTGTAAAATAGAAATTCCCTTTATTTTTTTCGCCCAAAACTTGTATTTGTCGCCTTGCCGTCAAATTTATCGAAGATATCAAGAGCCTTGCCGCAGCCAAGCACAACACAGGTCATGGGATCATCTGCCACAAGCGTCGGCGTCCCCGTCTCGCGCTGAATGAGATCTGCCATGCCATAGAGCAGTGCTCCACCGCCCGTCAATACGATACCGCGATCCATGATGTCCGCCGCGAGCTCCGGCGGCGTCTCCTCGAGCACCTTCTTTACGCAGTCCACAATGCGCATGACCGAGCCCTCAATTGCGGAGGAGGCCTGTGCCGTGGAGATCGTGATATTCTTCGGCAGACCCGTAAGCAGATCACGCCCGCGGATGTCCATCTGCTCACGCCGCGCAGTCGTATACGCCGCACCGACGCGCAGCTTGAGATCCTCCGCCGTGCGCTCGCCGATGAGCAGATTGAACTCGCGCTTGACGTAGTTGATCAGATCCTCGTCAAACGTATCGCCCGCAATGCGGATGCTCTCACTCGTCACGACGCCGCCGAGGCTGATGACGGCGACATCCGTTGTGCCGCCGCCGATGTCGACAACCATCGAGCCTTGTGCCTCCACGATGTCGAGACCTGCGCCCATCGCTGCGGCAAGCGGCTCCTCGATGAGCTGGATGTGCCGCGCCCCCGCCTGCTCAGCAGCCTCCTGCACGGCGCGCTGCTCCACCATCGTCACCCCCGAAGGGATACAGATCATGATGCGCGGGCGGAAGACAATGCTGCGCCCGACCACCTTTTCGATGAAGAAGCGCAGCATGCTCTCCGTTATATCATAGTCCGCGATGACGCCGTCGCGCAGCGGACGAATTGCAACGATGTTGCCGGGCGTGCGCCCGATCATCTGCCGCGCCTCCTCACCGATCGCAAGCACCTGATTCGTGTCGCGGTTCACCGCGACCACGGAGGGTTCCTTGAGGACAACCCCCTTGCCCTTGACATAGACGAGCACATTCGCCGTCCCAAGGTCAATTCCTATATCCATCGACATACCGAACATCAGCGACGAGCCTCCTACAATCTGTTGCTGTCAATCGTTCTCGGTGCTCTCACTCTCGGCCACCTGCTGCGGCGCCGCAGGAACGAGTGCCTCGCGTATCTCCTCAAGGCCTTTTTCGAGCGATGTCTGATACTCCTCCTGCACAGCCTCATTGTCCCATTCGGACTGCTTTCCAAAGAGAAGAATCGCATCGAGATACCGCAGAACCATTTCCGAAACGTAGGCTCTTGCAACCTCGTTCGCAGCCATATAGACATCTTTTGTCTGCAGTTCAAAGGCAATGCGGTCGATATAGTGCTCGCCCTCGATCAGATAGGCGAGCGCGCGCAGACGCAGCGTGATTTCCCTTGCTGTTATGGCATCCTTTGAGCGCGCGGAACGATCTGCCGCAATTCTTTCAAAAAGCGCCCATGACTCGTCACAGAGTTTCCCCACGGTATCGAGTATCTGATCACGCGCACGCTTCTTGCGCCAAAGCACATCGCGCACCGACGGTTTTTTCTGTGCTGCCATGCCCTGCCTCCCATTCGACATACATTCCCTATTTTGTCTTTCCATTATAAGATGTTCGTCCCCTATCGTCAATCTATAATTACGCGTGCCGGCACAGACGCCTTGCATTTCCATGTCCATTCAATGTAAAATAAAGGAAATCATTCGAAGTGAAGGAGATCTTATGGCAGAAATATTGAGAGAGGGTTCCCGCCTGCGTCTGCGCCGCGCAGAGCTTACAGATGTCGACTACATCTGCACCCTGCAGGAAGAAAAGGACAACAGCGACTACATCGTCCCGTTTTCACGCGCAGATCACGAGACGATCGTCACACAGGGACGCGCAGCGATGGACATCATTGTCGAAGAGCGCGAGAGCGGCGAATGTGTCGGCTATCTCCACGTCACGGGACTCCTGCTTGCCTCCAAGGAGCAGGAGTGGACACATGTCATCATCGGGAAGAAAGGGCTCGGTTACGGACACGAGGCGATGAAACTCCTGAAGGCGTGGGCGTTCGAGGATATGGGCGCGCACCGCGCATGGCTCGACTGCAAGGACTACAACGCGCGCGCCCTGCATCTCTACGAGAGCGAGGGCATGGTGCGCGAGGCGCTGATCCGTGAGACGATCCTGCATCGCGGCGTCTACGAGAACCTCGTCGTGCTCGGCATCCTCGACCGCGAATATCATGCGCGTAAGCGTGCGGGGCTGGAACTATAGGAAAGGTGACGATTATGCAGAAAAGTGGAATCAAACGCGTATTTCTCATCGTGCTCGACAGCTTCGGCTGCGGTGCCGCGCCTGATGCGGCGGACTTCGGTGACGCTGCCTCGTGCAGTACGCTGCGCTCCGTCACAGAGAGCGGACTCTTCCCCGCCGCAAACCTCACGCGTCTCGGCATTTACAACATCGACGGCGTGAGAACGGGCACGCCTGACGCAGCACCCATCGGCGCACATGCGCGTCTGCGTGAACTCTCGCGCGGAAAGGATACAACCATCGGGCACTGGGAGATGGCGGGCATCGTGCGCAACGAGCCCATGCCGACCTACCCCGACGGCTTCCCGCCCGAGGTCATCGCAGAGCTCGAGGCAGCATTCGGGCGCAAGATACTCTGCAACAAGCCCTACTCGGGCACGGCGGTCATCCACGACTACGGACAGGAGCACGAGGAGACGGGTGCGCTCATCGTCTACACCTCCGCCGACAGCGTGCTGCAGATCGCAGCACACGAGGAGCACGTCCCCGTGGAGGAGCTGTACGATTACTGCCGCAAGGCACGTGCAATCATGCAGGGCGCACATGGCGTCGGACGCATTATCGCGCGCCCCTTCGTCGGTACGTATCCGAACTACACGCGCACGGCGCGCCGCCATGACTTCTCCCTCGACCCGACGGGCGATACGATACTCGATGCACTCAGCCGCGCGCAGTACGACGTGATCGGCGTCGGCAAGATCTCGGACATCTTCGGCGGGCGCGGACTCACGCGCTCGCTCGGCGTCAACGAGTCGAACGCCGACGGCATGAGAAAGACCACAGGACTTCTCGCGGAGGATTTCACGGGGCTTGCCTTCGTCAATCTCGTCGACGGCGACATGATCTATGGACACCGCCGCGACGTGCCCGGCTATGCGCGCGCCATGCAGGAGTTCGACGACTGGCTTGCAGGCTTCCTCCCCTCCATGCGCGCAGACGATGTGCTCATGATTACGGCAGATCACGGGTGCGATCCGGGTGCCGCGGGCACGGATCACACACGCGAGTATGTCCCGCTCCTCGTCTACGGAGAGAAGATCGCGCCTGTCAACCTCGGCACCTATCCGACCTTTGCCATGATCGGCGCAACAATTGCCGATATATTTGGAGCAGAGCTTACAACAAAGGGCGAGAGCTTCCTGCCGCGCATTCTAAACTAGGAGCTTTCCTATGAACATGTATGACATCATCACGAAGAAGAAGCACGGCGGCGAACTTGCTGCGGATGAACTTTCCTATATCATAGACGGCTATGTTGCCGGAGAGATTCCCGACTACCATGTTGCGGCACTCCTCATGGCAATCTGCCTGCGCGGCATGACGATCGCAGAGACCACCGCCCTCACCAAAATCATGGCGGCATCGGGTGACCGCGTCGACATCTCCGCCATCGCGGGACACAAGATCGACAAGCATTCGACGGGAGGCGTCGGCGACAAGACCACGCTCATTGTCAGCCCCATCGTCGCTGCATGCGGCTGCAGTGCCCCAAAGATGTCGGGACGGGGGCTTGGCCACACGGGCGGCACCATCGACAAACTCGAATCCATCCCCGGCTTTCGTACAAATCTCTCGCAGGACGAATTCATCACTGTCGTAAAGGAATGCGGACTTTCCCTTATCGCCCAGACGGGCACCCTCGCGCGCGCAGACAAGCTGCTCTATGCCCTGCGCGACGTGACGGCAACTGTCGACAGCATTCCGCTGATCGCATCCTCCATCATGAGCAAGAAGCTCGCCTCGGGTGCGGACGCTGTCCTCCTCGATGTAAAGGTCGGACGCGGCGCCTTCATGAAAACACTGGAAGAGGCGCGCGAACTTGCAGAGACAATGGTCGCGATTGGAAAGACGGCAAACTTCCCGACCGCCGCCCTCCTCACGAATATGGACGCGCCGCTCGGCAATGCCGTCGGCAACAGCCTCGAGGTTGCGGAGGCGGTCAGCGTCCTGCGCGGCGATGGTCCCGATGATCTGCGCACGGTCTCGCTTGCACTCGCGGCGGGCATGCTGCAGCTTGCAGGACTCGGCACATTCGACGAATGTCAGGCGCGCGCAGAAAATGCAATCCGCAGCGGTGCAGCGTTCGAGGCACTCGTACGCATGACGGCGGCACAGGGCGGCGATACTGCCGTCCTGCACGATACGGCAAACTTCCCACAGGCGCGTATGCAGCGCACGATAACGGCAGACGCGGACGGATATCTTACACGTCTGGACGCAGAGACCGTCGGGCGCACCGCCGTCCTGCTTGGTGCAGGACGCATGACAAAGAATAGCACGATCAACCATGCGGCAGGCATCATCCTCCACAAGAAATATGGGGACACCGTCACAGAGGGCGCGCCTCTCGCCACCCTCTATGCGGAGAGTGAGGAGCAGATCGCAGCGGGAGCGGAGCGCTTCCGCGCCGCGTTTGAGATCGGCGCAGCTGCGCCCGCCCCGATGAAGCTCATCTACGGCGCTGTCGATGCGGAGGGCTGGCATGAACGATAAAGAATTGATCGCACGCGCGGCAGAGTTCCGCCGCCATGCCTACGCGCCCTACTCGGGATTCGCCGTTGGTGCAGCGCTCCTCGGGAAGAGCGGCAGGGTCTACGGCGGCGTCAACGTCGAGAACGCCTCCTATCCCGTCGGCATCTGCGCCGAGCGCGCGGCAATCGCAGCCGCTGTCACAGCAGGTGAGCGGGAATTTGAGGCGCTTGCCGTCATTGCAGACAGTCCGGAACCCTGTGCCCCCTGCGGCATGTGCCGCCAGGTGCTCATGGAATTTCCAATCAAACGCATCATTCTCGCCAACACACGGGGCGACGTGCGCATACTCACGCCTGCCGAACTGCTCCCGCACGCCTTCGGGGCGGCGGCTCTTCCCACAAAGGAGTACTCCGATGAAAATACTGATTGTTGACGACTCACGCCTCGTGCGCATCAAGCTCAAGGCGGAACTCTTCGACCGCGGGCACACAGTCATCGAGGCGCGCGACGGTGAGGAGGCGCTGCGGCGCATTGCGGACAAGAAGCCCGACGCCGTCTTTCTCGACATCATCCTGCCAAAGCTCGACGGCTGCACCGTGCTGCGCAGTCTGCGCAAGACGCATCCAAAACTCCCCGTCGTCATGCTCTCGACAGCAGCAACGGAGGAAAACATCGCGTGTGCCAACGAGCACCACGCGCTCATGTTCATCCAGAAGCCCTATGCCGATCACGAGATCAGTACGGCGCTCGCCAAAATGCAGCAGTGTGTGGAGGAACAATGAGCGAACTGTATACTTCGTACATTGAGACCTTTCTCACGGGACTTGCCGACTATGCACGCGCGGAAGCAGTAATTGACGAGGCGTGCGAACAGGAGCCGACCTACGTCACCATATCGCAGCACCTCGATGCGGACGGCAGTCCACTGATCGTTGCACTTGCCGCCTCCGTAGACGCCTTCTATTCCCTCGCAAGCGGTTACAGCGGCGTCTCTCTCGACGGCATGGACGAGCTTGCCGTCGATGCTGTCGGCGAACTCTTCAACGTTATCAACGGCCATTTCTCCTCGCGTATGCGCGCAGAGGGACGCGCCGTCTCCATCATCGACCCGCCGCGCCACCATCACGGTGCAGCAGCGCCGGATGCATGTGAATTCACCTGCACCGTTACAAGCCCCATCGGCCCCATGACGCTCATCGGCACGCGTGAAGAATTTGTTCCGGCACATACACATTGACCTTTATTTCGAAAGGAGTTTCCCTTGACCATATTCTCACATACCATAGACTTCAACACGCTCATTGAGCTCCTGATCGTCCCCGTTGGCATCGTCCTCGCCTCGCTCACCGTCGGCATCATCGTCGACCGGCTCATCCGCCGCTACATCAACCATCATCTCGACGTTGAGGAGAGCACATGGAAGTGCATTCTTATCCGTTCCATGCACGGTGTTCCCATCTTCTTCAGCTTCATCATCGGTCTCTACTGGGCGATCGATGCCGTGGAGATCTCGCCAACGCTCACAAAGCTGCTCTCATATATTCTCTTTACCAGCAACGTCTTCTCCATCACGCGCGTCCTGGCGCGTACCGTCGACGGTGTTGTTACCATGTACTTCGAACGCTCGGGTAGAAACCTGCCCAAGACAACGCTGCTCAACAGCATCCTCATCGGGGTCATCTACGCCATGGGGCTGCTCGTCATCCTCCAGTACTACGGCATCTCCATCGCTCCAATCCTGACGGCGGCAGGTGTCGGCGGTATGGCGGTCGCCCTTGCCCTGCAGGAGACGCTTGCCAATATCTTCTCCGGTCTCCACCTCATCCTCTCCAAGCAGCTGCGCATCGGCGACTACATCCGCCTCGGCTCGGGCGAGGAGGGGCGCGTCACGGACATCACATGGCGCTTTACCACCATCATCCCGCTCGGCGCGAGCAACACCATCGTCATTCCGAACAAGACCATCGCCGGCGCAAACATCACGAATTTCAGCCTACCCACGCTGAACATCAACGTCAGCGTCCCCGTCGGCGTCGCGTATGACAGCGACCTCGCAATGGTCGAGCGCGTCACCATCGAGACGGCGAAAGAAGTCCTCGCGCGCGTGGATAACAATCCGACCGCGAATCCGCTTGTCCTCTATACCGACTTCGGTGCGTCCTCCATCAACTTCAATGTGATCCTGCCGTCGAGCGTGTTCGACCATCAGGGCATCATCAAGCACGAGTTCATCAAGGCGCTCACCGACCGCTACCGCGCGGAGAGCATCGACATCCCCTATCCCATCCAGACCATCATTCAGGAGAAGGATGAAGCGGAAAAAACTTCTCCACAGGAAGCTGCTCACGCAGAGAAGTAACGGCGTAGATCGTGTTCCTTTTATCCACAAATTCCACAGTTTCTCCCTAGGGAAACTGTGGATAACTTTCACTCCAGCAACGTGTCCGCCACGCCTTTTTTCATCGGTGTTTTTTGGAAAAATACCCCATTTTTCCAAAAAAATCCCTGTGGATAAGTCTGTGAACGAACAACTAGATATAGATTTCCTATTGACGAGTACCCACTAGATGTTGTATAATCCTCACGAAACGGCGATACATCGCCGAAGAGGAAACCGCGCCGGCAGGGCGCGCAAAAAAAGGAGAATGCAGCATGATCGTCAACGACATCAACGTCACAGTAAATGGCCTCTCGGATATCACCCCGCACGAGGTTGAGAACTACATCGCATACATCGAGGGACAGACCCACGAGAAGCTTGACCGCCTCTCCATCACGGGGACGGATGACGGTCGTGTCACGCTCGGCTACGAGATGCGCCAGCCGAAGTTCGAGCGCGTGCGCCGCATCACGGGCTACCTGGTCGGCACCACGGATCGCTGGAACAATGCGAAGCAGGCCGAAGAGCATGAGCGCGTCAAGCACGGACTCCACTGAGATCCACATCTCGGGGATTGCACGTGATTCCATCGTCGACGGCGAGGGCATACGGCTGACAGTCTTTACGCAGGGCTGTCCGCGCCGCTGTCCGGGCTGTCACAATCCGGACACACAGCCGCGCACCGGCGGGCGCATGACGACCGTCGGTGCGGTGCTCGCCGAACTCGACGAAAACCCACTCCTCACAGGGCTCACCCTCAGCGGCGGTGAGCCCTTCTTGCAACCCGCCGCCCTGCTCCCGCTCGCACGTGGAGCACACGCGCGAGGACTGGACGTGTGGAGCTACACGGGCTACACCCTTGAGGAGCTGCGTGCACAAGAAAATCCCGTCGTGGATGCCCTGCTCGATGAGCTCGACGTACTCGTCGACGGCGACTACCGCGAGGAAGAGCGCGATCTCACACTGCACTTTCGCGGCTCGCGCAATCAGCGCGTCATCGACCTCGCAGCAACGCGTGCCACGGGCACACTCACACTGCTCTACAAAGACGAATAGGAAAATCCCCTCACACTGGCAAGCGAAATTTTCTTGTGTGGGGGGATTTTGTTAGAAAATCTTGGCATATTCATAAAAAAATGGTATGATTCAACCATGAGAAAGATTTTGTTGGGAGGAATCGAATATGGCAGAGAAATCGTCACGAGCAGAAAAGGTAAAGGAGACAAAGGAGCTTGCGCTGAACATCGATGCAACCGATGAGATCGGCATGCTTGAGATCTCCACGACGCAGGCACTGCGCGTATCCATCATCCGCTCACGCGGACGCCGCTACACCGCCATCACACCCTTCTATCGGAAACGTGCCAACGATCGGTGGAAGCCCAAGGCCTCCGTCTGGATCCCCGTGGAGCACACGGGTGCCATTGCCGAATACCTCGCGCGCGCAGACGAAAAGATTCGCGAAAACGACTAAGCATAGAGCAGCCCCCGCACATCGACAAAGGATGTACGGGGGCGATTTTATTGTATTGATTGTGAGGCGGAAATACTTCCTAAGGAAAGATCGCAAGCAGCAGTCCGCCCGCCGCAATCATGACAATCGCGATGCCGTGCATGAAACTCACGCGCTCGCCGAAGATGAGGACGGCAATCACGACGGCAAAGACGACGCTCAGCTTGTCGATCGGGGCAACCTGCGTCACCGCACCGTCCTTGAGCGCCATAAAGTAAAAGAGCCACGAAAGCGCGCCCGCAACGCCGCTGAGCGCAACGAAGATCAGCGCCTTCTTGTCCGCGAACACCTGCGGGAGGTCGGCCGTATGCCCCTCGGCGATGACGACACCGATGAGGAATACCGCCATGATTACGGCACGCACAGCCGTTGCGGCGCTACTGTCGAGCCCTGCGACGCCCACCTTGCCAAAGATGGATACGAACGCCGCGCACAGTGCCGAGAGCAGCGCATAGATCAGCCATGAACTCATGCCATCCTCCCCCATTCAAAAAGTGTGATTCAGTATAGCATTATTTCCCCTTTGCCGCAAACGCTTCTTTCAAAATATCTGCAAATCGTGTAAAATGAGTAGAAATGGGGTGGTACATTATGGTACGGCAGGCACAGGAGGGGGATGTCACGGACATCCTGCGCATCTATGATGCGGCGCGCACCTTTATGCGCCGCACGGGCAACATGACGCAGTGGAGCGGCGGCTATCCGTCAGAGGAAATCGTACGCGCAGATATTCTGCGCGGTGTCAGCTATGTGCTGGAAAACGAGGCAGGGCATCTCCATGCCGCATTTGCGCTCATCCCCGGCGACGACCCGACGTATGCGCACATTGAGGGGGCATGGCGCGACGACTCCCCCTATGCCACGATTCACCGTGCGGGCAGCGACGGAACGGAACGCGGTACATTCCGCGCCATACTCGCCTTCGCACGCGCGCAGCATGAGCACCTGCGCGCCGACACCCACGCGGACAACATCCCCATGCAGAACTGTCTGCAAAAGAGCGGCTTTGCTTACTGCGGCATCATCTATCTCAAAAACGGCGACCCGCGCCGCGCCTATGAGTGGAGCAGCGGCAGCTGAGCCAAAACCGTATATCTTTAGGAGAGAACATCTATGGCAATGATCTTTTATCCGAGCTGCAAAATCCGAGCCGACTTCCTCGCCGAGAGCGCGGCGGTACGCCGCTACCTCGAAAAGCACTATGGGGTGGAGACGGCAGGCTGCTGCCGCCCTCACCACCCGAAGCTGACCCCCGAAGATCACGTAATCGTCGCGTGCAACAACTGCGCGAACATCGTTGAGGAGAGTTCCAAGGCGGGTGCATTCACCTACGTCTGGGAGCTGATTGATCGGGATGAGGACTTCCCCTTCCCCGACTACGGCGGCGAACGCATGACCGTGCAGGACTGCTGGGCGGCGGTGGAGCGGCGCGGGATGCAGGAGGCGATTCGCTCCCTCCTGCGCAAGATGAACATAACCATCATTGAGCAGGAAGAGAACTTTGACAAGACCCGTTTTCACGGGCCTGCACTGCTCGCCCCCTGCTTTCCCGGCAACGCGAAGCTCATCCCGCGCCGCTACGAAAACGGCAATTCCCCCATGTTCACCCCCATGACGGAGGAGGAGCAGTACGTCTACTTCCAGCGACACGCACAGAAGCTGCCGGCGGAGAAGGCCGTCTGCTCGTGCAAATACTGCCGCGACGGCATCGACGCGTGCGGCAAGACAGGCGTTCACATCCTCCAACTTCTATTTCCCGCAAGATGAGGAGAATCTACATGATCGAATGTATGACCGTCGGCGACATGATCCCGACCAATGCCTATTTCTACATCGACGATACGACGCAGCACGGTTTCCTCATCGACGCGGGCGCCGAGGGCGCACGCCTTGCCGCCTATGCCGAGAAACACGGCTGGACAATTGAGCGGCTGCTGCTCACACACTGCCACTTCGACCACATCGGCGGCGCGGCAGAGTTCTCCACGCGCACAGGTGCGCCCATCTATGCCGCCGAGGACAGCCCGCGCTACTACAGTGATCCGCGTTGGAATCTCTCGCTCTGGGGCGGCGGCAGTGTAACGCTCTCGGATGTGACAACCTTTGCCGACCGCGAGGTCATCGCGCTTGCGGCAAATCCCGCCGTCGCTCTGGAGGTGCGCTACACACCGGGGCATACGACGGACTCCTGCATCTTCTACAGCGCACGGGACGGTGTCGCCTTCGTCGGCGATACGATCTTCTGCGCGAGCGTCGGCCGCACCGATTTCCCGGGCGGCGATGAGCAGATGCTCTGGGACAGCATTGCACGCGAGGTATTCACGCTGCCGCCCGAGACCGTGCTCTACTCGGGGCACACGGAGCCGACCACCGTGGGCGCGGAGATGGCACGTTACCGCCGATGAACTACGCAGAGTTCATGGCATCGCTCGCAAAGGGTGAGCCGCCGCACGTCTTCCTGCTTGCGGGCGAGGAGAGCTACTATGTGCGGCGCGCCGAGGAGGCGATCCTGCACCGCCTCCTGCCTGTGGCGGAGGAACGTGCGGACGCACTCATCCGCTACGAAGAGATGCCGCCCCTCGACGCACTGATGGAGGCACTCGAAACAGCACCGTTCTTCACGGACAAGATTGTCGTCCTCGTACGCGATGCCGCCATCTTCCGTGCGACGAAAAAAAAAGACGGGGACGAGGATGCCCCTGCGTCAAAGGATACGGCGGCGGATGCGCTGATTGCCCGCATCGCCGACCTCCTCCCGACCACCTATGTCATCTTTACGCTTGGCTCGAAGCCTGACAAGCGGCGCAAGCTCTACCAGACGGTCGAAAAATACGGACGCGTGCTGGAGAGCGAACCCGTCCGCCCGTGGACGGTGGAGAACTGGCTGAACGGACGGCTGCGCGAGATGAACCGCTCCATGCACAGGGAGGCGCGCACATTTTTCCTGCGTGTGGTCGGTATCATGCCGACGATTTCGCTTGAGTTCCTCGACCGCCAGCTGGAAAAGCTGACGCTCTACACAGACAATCCCCAGTTCACAGAGGACGATCTGCGTGCGGCGTTCTCGGAGATGCCCGAGGTGTCGGTCTTTGCGCTGATGGATGCCGTGAGTGCACGCGATGTCAGGCAGGCACTCGACCTCCTCGCACGCTGCCGTGCGGACGGCGTACACTTCACCGTCCTGCTCGCCCTCCTCGTGCGCCATGTCCGCCAGCTCTGGCAGGCAAAACGTCTGCTGATGAACGGCACACCGCCGAAGGGGCTCGGCAAGATCATGGGACTGCATCCCTTCATCGCCGAAAAACTCGGGGGACACGCGAAAGCATTCCCCGAGACAACACTCGAACGCGCCGTCCTCTCCCTCGCCGATGCGGACTATCTGCTGAAAACGGGACAGGCGGGCGATGAATTGTTGGAGGATGCCTTGATACGGCTGTGCCGAAAATAGTAAACAAAAAGAGAGGCATGATGCCTCTCTTTTTGTTTACCGTAAATATCCTCTATACTCCCCCACGCGCAGGATCTTCTCCGCACAGGCAATCTCCTCCGCCGTCGGTGCGGGCGTGTCCCCGAGCCGATACGATAGGCGCAGCTCCTCATACTTGTGGAGTGCCATCGCATGATAGGGCAGCACCTCCACGCGATCAACCGTCTTTAGCCCTGCGATAAAGTCCGAGAGACGGCGAAGAGCATCCGCCCCCGTCGTCCATCCCGGCACGAGCACATGGCGAATCCACATCCGCTTGCCGCGCTCCGAAAGGAACTGAGCCAGTGCAAGCGCACTCTCATTCGATACACCCGTGAGTGCCCTGTGCACTTCATCATCGATGTGCTTCAGATCGAGCAGGAACAAATCCACGAGCGGCAGCAATTCCTCGAACGTGTTAAAAAATGGCTCATCCCGTGTGAACGGCTCGCCCGCCGTGTCGATGACGGTATTCACCCCCTTTGCCTTCGCGAGACGGAACAGCTCCGTCACGAATGCGAGTTGGAGCAGCGGCTCGCCGCCGCTGACCGTGATACCGCCCTTCTGCTTCCAGTACGGGCGGTACCGCCACGCCTGCCGAAAGATCTCCTCTGCCGTCGCCTCATAGCCGCCCTCCCGCTCCCATGTCTCTGGGTTGTGGCAGTACTGACAGCGATAGCGGCAGCCCTGCACAAAGACGATGAAGCGGATGCCGGGGCCGTCGACCGAGCCGAAGCTCTCCGTCGAGCTGATCCGCCCCTTAGAGAGCGGCATGGAAGGTACGCGCGATTACATCCTCCTGCTGCTCGCGCGTCAGACTGATGAACTTGACCGCATAGCCCGAGACGCGGATCGTGAAGTTCGCATAGGCGGGATCCTCGGGATGCTCCATGATGTGCTCCAGCGTCTCGCGCCCGAACACGTTCACGTTCAGATGGTGCGCCCCCTGATCGAAATAGCCGTCCATCGCGCTCACGAGATTCTTCACGCGCTCATCCTCGTTGTGTCCAAGCGCCGAGGGATTCATGCTCTGCGTGTTCGAGATGCCGTCGAGTGCCCAGTGGTACGGCAGCTTTGCAACGGAGTTGAGTGAGGCGAGCAGACCGCAGCACTCCGCGCCATAGCTCGGATTTGCACCCGGCGCGAGCGGTGTCCATGCGAGTCGCCCGTCCGGCATCGCGCCCGTGTACTTGCCATAGACGACGTTCGATGTGATCGTGAGGATGGAGGTCGTCGGCTCAGAATGGCGGTAGGTGTGACGTGCCTTGATCTTCGAGAGGAAGGTCTTGAGCACCCATTTCGCAATCTCGTCCGCGCGGTCGTCGTCGTTGCCGTAGCGCGGGAAGTCCCCCTCTACCTCGTAGTCCACGACGATGCGGTCGTTGTAGATCGGCTTCACCTTCGCATACTTGATCGCGCACAGCGAGTCGACCACGTGCGAGAAGCCCGCAATGCCCGTTGCGAATGTGCGGCGCACGTCCGTGTCGATGAGCGCCATCTCCGCCGCCTCGTAATAATACTTATCGTGCATATACTGGATGATGTTCAGCGCGTTGACGTACACGTGCGCGAGCCAGTCCATCATGCGCTCGTACTTCACGATAACGTTGTCGTACTCGAGGTACTCCGTGCGGATCGGACGGTAGGCCGGGCCGACCTGCACGCCGCTCTTTTCGTCCATGCCGCCGTTGATCGCATAGAGCAGACACTTCGCGAGGTTCGCACGCGCACCGAAGAACTGCATCTCCTTGCCCGTCTGGGTCGCAGACACGCAGCAGCAGATCGAGTAGTCGTCGCCCCACTCAGGCTTCATCACATCGTCATTCTCGTACTGGATCGAGCTTGTGCGGATGGAGATCCGCGCCGCGTAGTCCTTAAACTTCTCCGGCAGCTTCGAGGAGTATAGCACGGTGAGGTTCGGCTCGGGAGAGGGTCCCATGTTTTCGAGCGTGTGAAGGAAGCGAAAATCGTTCTTCGTCACCATATGGCGGCCGTCCATGCCGATGCCCGCCATTTCAAGCGTTGCCCAGATTGGGTCACCCGAGAACAGCTCGTTGTAGGACGTGATGCGCGCGAACTTCACCATGCGGAACTTCAGCACGATGTGATCGATCAGCTCCTGCGCCTCCTCCTCGGAGAGGATGCCGCGTGCGAGGTCGCGCTGGATGTAGATGTCGAGGAAGGTCGAAATGCGCCCGACGCTCATCGCCGCGCCGTTCTGCGTCTTGATCGCCGCGAGATAGCCGAAGTACAGCCACTGCACCGCCTCGCGTGCATTCTGCGCGGGCTGCGCGATGTCAAAGCCATAGAGCTGCGCCATCTCCTTCATGCCCTTCAACGCACGAATCTGCTCCGCGACCTCCTCGCGCTGCTGAATGACATCGTTGCTCATGATGCCGTCGCCGTAGTTCAGCAGGTCGCCCTGTTTGAACGCAATGAGATGATCGATGCCGTAGAGTGCGACACGGCGATAGTCGCCCACGATGCGCCCGCGCCCGTACGTGTCGGGCAGCCCCGTGATGATGTGACTGCGGCGTGCCGCGCGGATCTCGTCCGTGTACGCGTCAAAGACCGCCGCATTGTGCGTCTTGTGGTACTTCGTAAAGATCTCGTGGAGCTTCGGGCTAACCTTGTAGCCGTAGTTCTCGAGTGCCTCCTCCGCCATGCGGATACCGCCGTATGGCATGAACGCCTGCTTCAGCGGCTTGTCCGTCTGGAGGCCGACCACCTTTTCGAGGTCTTTCAGCACGGGGTCGATGTAGCCTGGCCCGTATGCCGTCAGACCAGATACAACCTCCGTCTCCATGTCGAGCACGCCGCCCTTCGCGCGCTCCTCCTTCTGGAGTTCCTGCACGCGTGCCCACAAGCGGTTCGTCGCGTCCGTCGGCGGCGCGAGAAAGCTCTCGTCGCCGTCGTACGGCGTGTAGTTGCGCTGGATGAAGTCGCGTACATTGACCTCCTCCTGCCAGACGCCCCCTTCAAAACCGTCCCAGCTCTTGCTCTGCAGCATATTCTGCCTCCTATTCTGTTGACCGAAACCCATCTGAAATAGATTCCCATATGATGCTTTCATAATACTTGAACCGTGTTCACTTTTCAATAGGAGAAGGCAAATAAATGCTATCAATATTTTTCATGTGAAATATAATTTATGTATATGTCATCTGTTCTTCGGCTCCGGTGTGATATGCGCGAGGATAGCCGCAAGGGGGAGTGCAAGGACGGAGACGAGGAGGGCGGGCGCGAGCCCGATGACATCCCCGAGTGCCGCCGTCGCCGCCACACCGAGACTGCCGAGTCCGAACGACATACCGAGCATCATCCCCGATGCCATCGCTGCATTCTCGGGCAGTGCCTGCTGTGCCCAGATGATCGAACTCGGCTGTGGTGCCATCAGCGCAAAACCCGCGGCAAAGAGCACGATGCCGCCGAGCACATCCGCGCTCACATGGGTAAAGTAGTAGGCGCACGGCAGAATCCCAAGCACGAGGAACGTCACAATGATCGCACGCCCCGTGAACCTGTCCGCGAGATTGCCGCCGACAAGCCCGCCTGTCATGCCGCCGAGCATAAAGATCGTGAGGAAGAGACCCGCCGCGCTCGTATCCTCCCCATTTCCGACCAGCAGCAGCGGCAGGAACGTCCCGAATGCGCCGTGCGTCCAGCAGCGCAGACCCATCGCAAGGTTCAGCGTGATCGTCGTACGCGCAAAGAGAACACGTGCGAGCTTCGGGCGCACCGCCGCCCGCCGTTCCGGCAGGGACGAGACAGCGCACAGACCCGAGCGAGCAAGGAGCACTCCCATGAGTACAGCAGGCAGGATAAGGAGCGGCAGCGCATTCAGCGACAGTTTTTCGAGAAATGTCACGAGGACGAGCGGCACGAACGCCATGCCCGCATTTCCGCCCGCAATGAAATAGCTCATCATACCGTTGCCGCGCCCCCGTGCCGCCGTCCGTCCGACGAGCATCGACGAGAGCGGATGATACGCCGCGACCGCCGTCCCCGTCACCACGACAAGCACGAAGAGCAGTGTCTCATGCCCCGCAAAGCCAACCATACAGATCGGAACAGCGGCGGCAGGCACGATGTACGGGAGCACGGGGCTGAAGTTCCGCTTGTCCATGAGATAGCCGAAGAAGGGCTGCAGCATATTCGTCGTCACCGACGCGACCATGACGAGCACACCGCACATCGTCAGTGACAGTCCGAACTTGATCATGAGCAGCGGCAGAAGGATCGGCAGGAAATTCGCATAGAAATCCACCATCGCGTGTCCCGTCGATAGCAGTGCCGTTGCGTGCCGTATATTTGTATTCATGACAGATATCCTCCTGTGACCAACATCCTTGCATACCGTCCGAAAATATGATGTAATGTATTGTAACAAACGAGATGAAAAAGTAAAGGAGTATTCACAATATGGGGAAATGGGCTGTCATCTATTCATCCACCACAGGCAATACAAAGGCAATCGCCGAGGAAATCGCAGGTGCATCGGGAGGCGACATCTTCCGCGTGCAGGACGCGCCGACCGATCTCTCCGACTACGATGTCATCGCGCTCGGCTACTGGCTGCGACGCGGCGGTCCCGACGACCTCATGAAGGCATACCTGCCCAAGGTCGAAGGCGCATGCACCGTCCTCTTCCAGACCCACGGAGCGGATGTCGGCTCCGAGCATGCCGTCACCTCCTTTGCACGTGCCGCCTACCTCCTCGGCGCAAACTGCGAAATCCTCGGCACCTTCTCCGCACAGGGGAAGCTCTCGCCCGCACTCATCGCCCGCCGCAAGAAATCCGATCCCGACGACACACACAACAGCCCTGAGGCACAGGAGCGTTGGGTACGCGCCGCGGACCATCCGAACGAGGAGGATCGTGCCGCCGCACGCGCATTTGTAGACAAGATGGAGCACAAACTTGACCTCCTAGAGAAATTTCGACAGGCACAAGCGGAGAAGAAGAACGCACGCGGCTGAAAGGACTTTACAGTAATGCACCATCGTTTTATACTATTGCCATAGACTCGTTGACGTCAGATTAGAGCGGTTGAATCACACGTGCTTCTCTAAAAATGGAAAAGGAGGTCACATCATGTCTACGACCACAAACATCAGTATATCCATGGACACCACCATAAAAGAACAAGCGGATGCCCTGTTTGATTCATTTGGCATGAACATCTCGACGGCATTTAACATATTTGTCCGACAAGCACTCCGCGAGGGAAGAATCCCTTTCGAGATCACACTCTGCCACCCCAATGCGGAAACCATCCATGCCATGAGAGAGGCTGAGCGCATCGCAGCCGATCCCTCTGTGAAGGGCTATACTGATCTTGATGAATTTTTTTCGGATCTGAAAAATGAAACACACGAAGCTCATTGTTAAGTCAACCACGACCTTCCGAAAAGACTATCGCCGAGCATTAAAAAGAGGTCTGAACATCACTCTTCTGGAGACTGTCATCCGCATATTGGCATCGGGCAGTCCCCTGCCTGACGAATACAGAGATCATGCACTGTCCGGGAATTGGCGCGGACATCGGGAATGTCATATCACACCGGACTGGCTGCTCATCTATCGCATAGAGGCTGACGTTCTGATATTAACCCTATCCCGGACAGGAACACACAGCGACTTGTTCGATCGATGAAAGGCCGACATAATGGACACTGAAAAGAAACGCGCCCTCGAAGCCGAGGTCATGTCGAAGATGATTGCCATCTACTGCCGCGGCAACAAACACGCAGGCCGCGCGCGTACGCCGCAGGATACCGATGAGCTCTGCCCCGACTGCCGCCGCCTGCGCGACTATGCACGCGGGCGCGTCGCGGGCTGTCCACGCATGGAGGTCAAATCCTTCTGCTCCGTCTGCCCCGTGCACTGTTACAGCCGTGATATGCGGGAACAGATTCGCGCCGTCATGCGCTACAGCGGGCCACGAATGCTCCTCCACCATCCATTCATGACGATCCATCACATGTGGCTCGATCATCAGGCACGAAAGCGTGAAAAGAAGGAGCTACGTTCATGAAGAACATCCTCCTCATCGCCACGGGCGGCACAATCGCCTCGCGTGAAACAGAGCACGGTCTCCGTCCCGCCCTCACCGCCGAAGATATGCGTACGGCAATCGGCAGCGAGGACAGCACGATCGAGGTCGTCGACCTCCTCTCGCTCGACTCCACAAACATTGCCCCATGCCACTGGCAGATGATTGCACGGAAAATTGCAGAGCTTCGCACAAGCTACGACGGCTTTATCATCACCCACGGCACGGATACGATGGCATATACCGCCGCCGCACTCTACTATATGCTTGAAAATATCGACCGCCCCGTTGTCATCACGGGTTCGCAGCGCCCGCTCGGCACAGACGGCTCGGATGCGGAGCAGAATCTGCGTCTCGCGTATGAGGCGGCATGCAGCGGCTTTGCGGGCGTCTGTCTCGCGTTCGGTGGACGGCTCATCCACGGCAACGCTGCAAAGAAAATGTATTCGCTTGCGGATGATGCCTTTCGCAGCATCGGGCGCGCGGAGATTGACCTCACAGCCCCCTCAGCACCTTCTGCGCCCTTTCGTCTGCACGATGCGCTCGATACGCGCGTCGCCGTCATACGCCTCTACCCCGGCATGAAGCCCATCACCATCGACGCACACATCGCGTCGGGCTATCGCGGCATCATCCTCGAGGGCTACGGGCTCGGCAGTGTCCCGGGCGACGATGCGGAGGAGAGCTTCCTCCCCTCGCTTGACCGCGCAAAGACGCGCGCCTGCACCATCGCCCTCACGACCCAGTGCATTTACGACGGCGCCGACATCACACACTATGAGGTAGGTGTCCGCGCAGCAGAGCTCGGCGCACTCTCGGGCGGTACACTCCCCATTGAGGCGCTCTACGCCCGCCTCATGATTCTCCTCGCAGAGACACCCGAGGGAGAGACTGTGAAAGCGCTCTGCTAGAAAGGACCATCATGCAGCTGCAAGAAATCGGCATCGTCCGGAACGCATACAAGAACCTCACGGATATCCCGCGTCAGGGGCGCATGAGCGAGGAGGTCTCCGAGATCGAGATTCACCCCGACTTTGCGGACGGACTCCTAAAGATCGAACAGAACAAGTACCTCATCGTCCTCTACTGGGCACATCTCGCGAAGCGCGCTATCCTAAAGACACTGCCGCCTGCATCAAAGGAGATCCACGGCGTCTTTGCCAGCCGCTCGCCCGGACGTCCAAATCCGCTCTCGCTCTGCATCGTCGAGCTGATCGAGTGCAACGGCAGCGTCCTCCGCGTGAAGGGACTCGACGCCCTCGACGGCAGTTCCGTGATTGACATCAAACCCTATACGAAGATGGATGTCATCGCAGAAGTATAAACAGCATAGATCAAGCGCCCCGTTCATGCAGAACGGGGCGCTTTTATGAACATTGTTCAGAATTTTTACATTAGAAGATTAATTTTTGAAAACTACAGCGAGATCGCTTGTAATGAATCCCATTCCCTCTTATAATGCTCATGCATAAATTTAGTGTGATTATCACTTTCATTTAAGGAAATGCTGAAAAATTCTTTTGTTGCACGATTGGGCTCCGAAATATTACAATAGAGGAAAACAGCAACACGACGAGAGAGAGGCAACATCGTGGTGCAGTTTTCTCATTGTGAAGAGGATGTTTCATGCGGCCAAGACAAGGTATCGCGGACTCAGGAAGAACCTTTTGCAATACTATCTG
>NZ_KB290947.1:379494-388481 GCF_000318175.2 Selenomonas sp. oral taxon 138 str. F0429
CCCTTTTTCTCGAAATTTCCCGTTCAAACGGGAGTTTCGGGGAAAGAAAGGGAACAGTCGGGGCGGTGTTGAAAGCTATTTTTCACTGCAATTTGTGAAATTCGTTCCTGTGGATCATGTAGCTATGATTATCCGCTATTTATCAGCGATTCCGTAAATAACAGCCATGCCGTAGTTGTCCTGCCGAAAAAACTACCTGCACCGTACGAGTGCACACGCCGCCCCCTCATCTGTGTGAAGAAAAATGGGCTCCCTTACCACCACGACACAGTTGAAAGCGCGTTGGTCAAGATGGGGCTGAACTCACATAGCTTCCGTCACACCCACGCAACGCGCCTGATTGAGGCAGGGGCAAACCTCGTCGATGTGGCAGCGCGGCTCGGACATACCGACGCAACCATTACTCAGAACCTCTACGCCCATGATACCGAGGATATGAAACGGAAAACTGCCCGCATCTTCGAAAAAATCGTAGACAAATGATTTTGCAGACAAGTTGTAGACAAACAGAGAATCACCCATCCTAAACGCTTGATATTCAAGGGGGGTGTATGCTTTTTCTGTATTTTCTGTTATAATGATGGAATCATCCGACGGCGACGGACGGATGGAGCTAGAAAATCTGTGTATATGGGATGTGTTCCGCATCCCGGCGGGAGAGAGACGCCATGAAGGGTGAGCTGTATATCAAGGAAAAACGGTGCAAGGGCTGCGGCATTTGCGCGGCGTTCTGTCCGAAGAAGGTGCTCGAGGTGAGCCTCCTCGGCAAGATCACGCCTGTCCGCCCCGAGGACTGCATCGCGTGCGGGCAGTGCGAGATGCGCTGCCCCGATTTTGCGATTTTCGTAGAGAGGAGGGCGTGATATGGCTGAGACGAGAGCACGGCTCATGCAGGGCAACGAGGCGGTCGCCGAAGGCGCGATTGCCGCAGGTGTGACATTCTTCGCAGGCTATCCGATCACGCCGTCGACGGAGATCGCAGAGCAAATGGCAAAGATGCTGCCGAAGATCGGCGGTACATTCCTCCAGATGGAGGACGAGATCGGGGCGATGGGCGCCATCCTCGGCGCATCGCTCGCGGGCGCGAAGGTGATGGACGCGACGAGCGGTCCCGGCTTCTCGCTGAAACAGGAGCTGATCGGCTACGCGGCATGCGCAGAGGTCCCCTGCGTCGTGGTGAATGTGCAGCGTGTCGGCCCCTCGACGGGGCAGCCGACAGCACCCTCGCAGGGCGATGTCATGCAGGTGCGTTGGGGCACGCACGGCGACCATCCAATCATCGCGCTCTCACCGTGGAGCGTGCGCGAGTCGTTCGATATGGCGGTGATGTCGGTAAACTACGCCGAGCGCTTCCGATCGCCCGTCATCCTGCTGACGGACGAGATCGTGGGACACCTGCGCGAGAATGTTGTCCTCCCCTCCGCTGATGAACTCGATATCTATCCGCGCCGTCTGCCGAAGAAGACACGCGCCGAGGGGTATCAGCCCTTTGCCGTGGGCGAGGATCTCGTGCCCGATGTGGCGCGCTTCGGCGACGGCTACCGCATCCATGTGACGGGACTGCTCCACGACGAGACGGGCTTCCCCTCGGGCAGCCCCGTGGTGACGGAGACAATGCTCCACCGTCTACATGAAAAGATCAACCGCGTGGGCGAGGAGATCATCCACACAGAGGAGTACTTCATGGAGGATGTGGAGTTCGCCGTCGTCAGCTACGGCGGCACCGCGCGCACGGCGTACGAGGCGGTACGCGAGGCACGCGCGGAGGGCATCCGCGTCGGCTTCCTGCGCCTCAAGACCATCTGGCCGTTCGCGGATGCAGCGATCGGACGGCTCGCAGATCGCGTGAAGAAGATCCTTGTCGCGGAGCTGAACTACGGTCAACTCGTGGGCGAAGTCACGCGCGCGGCGCATGGCACGCCCGTCCGCCCCTGTCTCAAATACAATATGCTGGACTTCACCCCGCAGGAGATTGCGGCGGCAATCCGCGAAATGAGCGAGGAGGGGCGGGCATGAGCACGGATATGAACACACACGTGGAGATCGACCGCGGCTTCGAGCAGTTCTTCCGTCAGAACCGCCTCCCCCATCTCTGGTGTCCGGGCTGCGGCAACGGCACGGCGCTCAAGTGCATCGCGCAGGCAATCGAGGGCGCGGAAGGATTCACACAGGACAATACCGTCATTGTCTCGGGCATCGGCTGCTCCTCACGTGGCTCGGGCTACATGGATTTCGACACAGTACATACAGCGCACGGACGTGCGATTCCATTTGCAACAGGAATCAAGCTCGCACGTCCCGAGCTGAACGTCATTGTCATTACGGGAGATGGCGATTGTACCGCCATCGGTGGCAATCACTTCCTGCACGGCTGCCGCCGCAACGTCGATCTGACGGTCATTCTCTTCAATAACAATATCTACGGCATGACGGGCGGGCAGTCCTCGCCGACCACGCCGCCGGGCAAGAACACGACGACCGCGCCCTATGGCACGATCGACCGCCCGCTTGACGCGTGCCGCATCGCCGAGGCGGCGGGCGCAACCTATGTCGCACGCTCGACCGCATTCCACGTCAAGCATCTCACGCAGATGATTGCGGGCGGGCTTGCCGACCATGGCTTTGCCCTCATCGAGGCGATGGTGCACTGCCCGACCGCCTACGGGCGCAAAAACAAGATGGGCTCACCCGCCGCAATGCTCGAATGGATGCGCGACGCCTCCGTCATGAAGACGGCGTGGGACAAGCTGCCGCCCGAGAAACGCACGCCCGAGAAATTCCCCATCGGGCTTCTCTATGCGTGCGAGGGCGAGGAGTACGGCAAGGCGAACGCTGAGATCCAGCGGCGCGCGGGAGGGCTGTGATATGCAGAAGGAACTTCGTCTCTCAGGTTCGGGCGGGCAGGGTGTCATCACCGCCGCCATCATCTTTGCCGAGGCGGCGACCGCGTGCGGCATGAACGTCGCACAGTCGCAGTCCTACGGCCCCGAGGCGCGCGGCGGCGCATCGCGCTCGGAGGTCATCGTCAGCGACGATGTGATCTACCATCCACATGTCGAGCATCCCGACATCGTGCTCGCGATGACACAGGCAGCGGCGGACAAATATGCGGGCGACCTCGATTCCGAAAAGGGCATCCTGATCATCGACAGCGAATTGGTTCCGAACGTCCCGCAGGCGGCACACGTCGTCGCTGTCCCCATCACGACGCTCGCGATTGAGAAGATCGGCAAGGCACTCTTTGCGAACATCGTCGCCCTCGGCGCAATCACGCGCGTCTCCGGGCTCGTCCCGCTCGACACTGTGAAGAACGCCGTCGCAAACCGTGTCCCGCCGCACACCGTCGACGCGAATATGCAGGCGCTCATGGTCGGCTACGAGGCGGCAAAGAACTAAACAGCCAAAAAACCTCTCGCAAGTACGCGGAAGGTTTTTTTAGGAATCGCTGATAAAATGAAGTCCGTCAGATTGGTACAGATTTTTTGTTCTATCAAGGAGACAAACCGGACTCATAGCAAGGGCTATGTGGAGGATTTGGCGACACAGAGAGGGCAAAAAAGATCTGCCAAGATGGCGGTGCTGAATTTATCAGTGCTTCCTTAACACTTTCCTATTCGTAAGTACCGCACAAAAAAGTGCGTTCTTGTCTCCTATTGGTTCTCCTGCCCGCCGCTGCTGAAAACATGGTTCGACGATGTACTGACGCACGGTTGGGCGTATGGGAGAAACGGCGGGGATAAACTGGAGAGACGAAAGGTCGCGCTCGCCGTCACAACAGGCGTGCGTGCGGAGGATTACAACATCGACGGGCGATACCGCTATACGTTCGCGCAGCTGCTCGCCCCGTTTGAGACCACACTGCGATACTACTGCCGCGCCGACTATCGGCCGTTCTTCGCCTTTTACGGTGCGGAGCGCGTGCCGGGCGAGGAGTATCACTCGGGCGCAGAGGAGATCGAACAAAGTGCGCGAGACTATGTTCGCTTTGCAGAGGCGCTATCGTGACGCAGGGACATCACCCCTGTGGCGCTCGCCCCAATCGCACATGCTGTGAAGAATCGGAATAAGAGAGCGTCCGCGTTCCGTGAGCATGTACTCCACCTTGGGCGGCACTTGCGGATACTCTTTCCGCACAACAAGACCGTCCGCCGCGAGTTCCTTCAACATGACGGAAAGGGTCTTATACGAGATTCCCTCGATGCGGCGATAGATTGCATTGTGACGAAGCACGCCACATTCTGCGAGCAGATAGAGGATCGCCATCTTGTATTTGCCGCCGATGAGCGACAGTGTGTAGTGAAATCCCGTCCGCGTGATCTCCGTCCCCTGCGGGACACAGCTGCCATGTTCCATATATCCCACCAATCACATACACATCAGAAGAGCCGCCCTCTATCGGTCATACAGGCGGCTCTTCTCATTTCGTTTCAACTATTCCTATTATAGGATGGCACAGTCTGTCCGTCAAGCGCTCACTTCACCCCGGCACCATCGAGCGCGGCGCGGACGCTCTTCTGTGCACGTACGAGTTTCTCCATCTCGTCCTCGGGCAGGTGTACCTCGAGGGAGCGTACAATACCGTCCTGCGAGATCATGCGCGGGATGGAGAGCGCCACGTCACGCATTCCATACTCGCCATTCATAACGGCAGCACAGGGCAGAATCGTGTGCTCGTTGTAGAGGATTGCCTTGATGAAGCGGCAGGGGACCATCGCGATGCCCGTATTCGTAAAGCCCTTGAGGTTGATAACATCGTACGCTGTCTGGATGAGTCCCTGCTCGACCTCTTTGCGGCTCAATTTATTCTTGAAGTGGAAGTACTCGTCGAGATGGTCGATACCAAGCCCCGCGCAGTTGACCGTCGACCATGCGACAAAGGCATCGTTGCCATGCTCCCCGAGCACGTAGCCGTGGATGTTCTTCGGATCCATATCGTAGTGCTCGGCGAGAATGTAGCGGAAGCGGTAGGTCTCAAGCATCGTGCCCGTACCGAGGATCTTCTCGCGCGGGTAGTCGAACTCCGTCGATACGACGTAGGTCGCGACATCGAGCGGGTTCGTAATCATGATGATCATGGCTTCCTTCGTGTATTTCACAATCTCAGAGAAGATGGAGCGCATGATCTTCGTATTTGTGCTCGCGAGCTTTAGGCGGTCAGGCGTCTCACCGGGCAGGATCGAAGGCCCCGCCGTGATGACGATGAATGCCGCGTCCCGGCAGTCCTCATAGGTGCCTGTATGAACTTTGATATTGGTGCTGTACGGCGAGGACATGGCGTGACTTGTGTCGAGCGCCTCGCCACGCGCGCGATCCATATCGAGATCGATAAGTGCGATCTCCGATGCGAGCTGAAAATCCGTGATCTTGTTGAGCACGGCGGAGCCGACATTGCTGGTTCCGATGATGACGACTTTTCCCCTGTTGACTGACATGGTAAAACCTCCCAAAAATGCAAAAAAGTCCGAACGCATAGATATGCGCTTGGACGCTATGGACTCATGACGAACTGTGTGGAAACCAGCCGTTTCATGGTGGATTGCACTTCTTTTCAGTAGGACATTGCCGCAGGATTTCCTGCGCCATCATAGTAGCACCACAGGGAATCATTGTCAATGGATTTTTGACGGAGTTTGACGTGTATACAAGATGGTTTTTATTGTCGATGGGTCAATGTGAAACGACAGTTCACAGACAAATATTTTCGTGCTATAATGCACGCAGGTGTTGTCAACAGCGGTAGGCGGTCAATTCTGAGCCCCCGAAAGGGGGTATTGCCATGGGACTATACGAGTTTCTCGCGTTTGTGTTCCTCGTTACAATTTGTATTGTAGCAATCAAGGCATAAGAAAAGCCGCCCTGAGTGACCAAACCTAGGCGGCTAATCTTAGCTATTTCCTAGTGTGGGGGCTGACCGTTTACCGGCAGCACCTTTTTCTATGCACATTATACGATGTTCGGCGTTTTTCGTCAACCCTTATCCGACTCTGCATTGTAGACATCCTTGAGCAGTGTCTCCTTGCGCAGACTGCGGCATTCGCACGCACTCTCCTCGGCGGGGACGCTGCGGATGGTGGCGAGCAGGATGTCGCCGATCATGGGCGCATCGTCGTAGAAAATCTGTGAGAGTGTATCGTGCGACCACGGGCGGATGCCCTCGCCGTAGTTGACGACGAAGTACAGCCCCGCATAGCATGCGCCGATCTCACGTGCGAGGTAGACCTCGGGCGCAAGGCTCTGCCCCACGATGTCCGCGTGGCCTTTCAGCATGGCGATCTCGGCGGGGCTCTCGAAATGTCGCCCATCCGTGACGGCATAGATCCCGCGGTCGAAGATGCGCCCCGTATAGCGTTTCTTCGTCTCCGCAACGAGCGTCGTGCGAAGTTCTGCGCAGAGTGCGTCGCGCATCACGAGCAGATAGCGTCCGTCGAGCATGACATCCTTGCGTACGGAGAGGTCGAGATAGTCGTCGGGGATGAGGAAGTCGCGCGGGTCGAGCAGCGGGTTCACCGTCCCGACGCCGCCCTCGGAAAGGATGCGTCGCACGCCCGCCTCCCGCAGCACCCAGAACACCTGCCGCGACGCGTCCGCACGCGTCACGCCGCTGCGCCAGCCGTGCATACGACAGGTCAGCACGCGCCGTCCCGCGACGGAGAACAGGCGGAACGCGGGGCTCTCGCCGTAGGGTGTCGCAAAGTGCAGCCCGTCCGCGAGGATCTCCACATCGTCCGCCATCGACGCACGCGGGAAGTCGCTCGACAGCGTACCCGAGCCGCCGATGACGGCGTAGCCCGCCGCAGGAATTTTCTCCTCTGCCATGCTAGAACCTCCGTATCACGCGGTAGCGCGTGTCGCGCTGCGCCGGCTCTCTGCCCGCACCGCGTATCAGATCAATCATCTTCTTAATCGACATATTGTACCGCGTTCCCGCTGCACGCACGACATTCTCCTCAAGCATGATGCTCCCGAGGTCGTCCGCGCCGAAGCCGAGCGTCAGCTGTCCGATGCGCTCCCCCTGCGTGACCCACGACCCCTGTATGTGCGCGACATTGTCCATGTAGAGACGCGTGACGGCAAGTGTCCGCATATAGTCCCAGCTCGAAGTCTTTTCCCCGCCGAGTGCCGTATTGCCCGGCTGAAACGTCCACGTGATGAATGCGCGAAAGCCGCCCGTCTCCTCCTGAAGCCGCCGGATATGCTCCATATGCTCCACGCGTTCCGCCATCGTCTCACCGAAGCCGATGACCATCGTCGCCGTCGACTCCATGCCAATCTTGTGCGCCGTCCGCATCACGCGCAGCCAGTCCTCGGTCATGATCTTTTTCGGTGCGATGAGCCTCCGCACGCGGTCGACGAGGATCTCCGCACCGCCGCCGGGAAGCGAGGCAAGCCCCGCATCCTGCAGCCGCCGCAGTGTGTCCTCAATCGTAATGCCTTCCTTTTCGGCAAAGTACAGAATCTCCGTCGCCGTGAAGGAGTGAATCACGATGGAGGGATAGCGGTCACGGATCGCGCGCAGCATATCCTCGTAGTACGCGAGCGGCAGATCGGGGTGAATCCCGCCCTGTATCATGACCTGCGTGCCGCCCGCCTCCGCTGTCTCGCCGACCTTCGCGAGAATCTCCTCCATCGGCAGGAGGTAGCCGTCCTCCGCGCCCACCTTCGTATAGAACGCGCAGAAGCGGCACTCGTTCACACAGATATTCGTATAGTTGATGTTGCGGTCAACGATGAACGTCACCGTATCGCCGAACCGCCGCCGCCGCTCCGCATCCGCCGCGCGTCCGAGGTCGATGGGGTCGCCGTGCGTGAGGAGGTCTGCCGCCTCCCGCTTCGAGATTCTCATGCGCCCTCCCCTGCCGCAATCGGCTGATAAAACGTGTCGCGCTCCACAGGCACATAGCCCGCCTCGCGGATCATCGCGTCAAGCTCGCGCCGCGTGATGCCCGTCTGCGTGGTCGCACCCGCTGCATGGATGATCTTCTCCTCACCGATCGTGCCGTCGAGATCGTCCGCGCCGAAGCCGAGGGCAAGCTGCGCGATGGGCTGCGTCAGCATGACCCAGAACGCCTTGAAATGCGCCACATTGTCGAGGACAAGGCGTGAGAGAGCGAGCATCTTCATATCCTCCCACGAGCCGACGCGCATGAGTTTCTTCTCTGCACCGAGAGCCGTGTTCTCGGGATGAAACGGAAAGAGCATAAACGCCTGAAAGCCGCCCGTCTCATCCTGCAGTTCACGCAGGGCGAGCAGGTGGTCGATGCGTTCCTCCACCGTCTCGATGTGACCGTACATCATGGACGCATTTGTGCGGATGCCGAGTTCGTGCGCCGTGCGCATACAGTCAAGCCACTCCGCACGCGTCGCCTTGTTCGGGCAGATGATTGCGCGGACGCGGTCGGACAGAATCTCCGCGCCGCCGCCGGGGAGGGATGACAGTCCCACCGCCTGCAGGGTACGCAGAATGTCGCGGACAGAAGTCCCCTCCGCCTTTGCAAAGTTCACAACCTCCACGGGCGTGAACGCCTTGATGTCCGCGTGCGGAAGTGCCGCACGCACCTGCCGCACGACACCCTCGTAGTAGGAGAAGGGACGGTCTGGATGCAGCGCACTCACGATATGGATTTCCGTGAGGCGCGGTGTATTTTTCGCCAGTTCCAGCACGCGAGCTACATCATCCGTTTCCATAATATAGCCGCGCGTATCTCCCTGCTCCACCTGGAACGCGCAGAGTGGGCAGTTCGCGCTGCATATATTCGTGAGGTTGATGTGGCGGTTCACCGTATAGTAGACGTTCTTCCCGCTCGCGCGCTCCTTCGCCGCACGCGCCCATGCGGCGAGCGCGAGGAGGTCGTTATCCTCATAGAGGGCGAGCGCATCCGCCCTCGTCAGCCGCGCCCCGCGCTCGGCGGCGGCACGGGCTTTCTTTCGATCACTCATGTACGATATTCTCTCCTTAAGGAAGCACTGATAAATTCAGCCCCGCCATC
>NZ_KB290947.1:388501-474801 GCF_000318175.2 Selenomonas sp. oral taxon 138 str. F0429
CCAATCTGACGGACTTCATTTTATCAGCCATTCCTTACAACACTCCCGCAAGTGTACCAAAAGCGGCGGGATTTTGCAAATCCTCCGCGCTTGCTTTCCCCCGTGTTCCATGCTATGATAGCGCCTACTATCAACGGAGGAGACGAAATGCCGCAGCTATCCCAGCCCATCACCTACCGCACACTGCTCGCGTTTGCCGTGCCGATGATCGTGTCACAGCTCTTTATGAATGTGAACTTCATCGTCGACGGCTTCTTTGTGGCGCACGCCGTCGGAACGGATGGGCTGTCGGCAATCAACATCGTCATGCCGTTCATCCCGCTCACGATTGTGCTTGCAACCATGCTCGGCACGGGCGGGAGTGCGCTCGTTGCAGCGCAGCTCGGCGCGGGGGAAAATCGCCATGCACGCGAAAATTTCTCCCTGCTTGTCCTCGTCTGCGTCATTCTCAGCACGATGATCGCCATACTTGGCATGACATTCCTGCGCCCGATTCTCTACTTCTTGGGCGCGGACGATGCCCTCTATACCCTCTGCGCCGTGTACGCCGTTCCTCTCTTCGTCTCTACACCGCTCACGATGGCGGGGCTGATCCTCGACATCTTCCTCGTTGCGGCGGGACAGCCGCGTCTCGCGATGCTCTCCTCCTTCGTCGGCGGCATCGTCAACATGGTGCTCGATTACCTCCTCCTCTTTGTCCTCGGCTGGGGGCTGGAGGGAGCATCCATCGCCACAGCAACGGGCTACTCCATCTCCGCATTCGTAGGACTTTACTACTTTGCCGTTCATCGGCGCGGCACACTGCGGTTCGTACGTCCCGTTTGGCGGCTGCGTGCCGTCCTCTCGGCGATGGGCAACGGCTCAAGCGAGATGGTGATGCAGCTCTCGATGAGCCTCATCATGATCGTCATGAACAACACGATGATGCGTCTCGCGGGTGCGGACGGTGTGGCGGCAATCGCCATCTCAGAGTACATCTCCGGACTGCTTACCGCCATTTACATGGGCTACGCCGAGGGCATCGCGCCTCTGGCGAGCTTCAACTACGGCAAACGCGACACGCACGCCCTGCGTGGAATCCTGCGCCGCAGTCTCACACTCATCGCCGCGTTCTCTCTCTTTACCACCGCGGTCAGCATTCTCATCGCCGCGCCGATCACAGGCATCTTCGCCGCCGAGGGCACGCACGTCTACGAACTCGCCGTGCACGGCTTCCGCATCCACGCGATCGCCTTCCTCTTCCTCGGGTTCAGCATGTACGGCGCATCGTTCTTCACCGCGCTCGGCAACGGGCGCACCTCCGCCCTGCTCTCCGTCTGGGACACACTCGTCTGTCTCCTTGGCTTCCTGCTCCTCCTGCCGCACGTCTTCGGTGTGGACGGCGTATTCATGGCGACGCCTGCCGCAGACTTCCTCGGTGCATCGCTAACCTTCCTGCTCCTTTGGCAGAAGCGGAAGCAATACGGATATCTGTAGGGAGGACTGCCTTGATCCATGTCAAGACTGTTCTTGATGGTCAATCTTACCCAAAAGACCTATTGAAGCCGTAATACATCTATACTATCATAAAGCAGATGAATATTCCCACAACAGGAATCACGGAAAGGAGCCGATCATGACGCTGCCCTACCAGTGCCCCGACTGCGGCACGGAGCTCGGCTACAAGGGACTCTGCTGGCGCTGCAGGACGGCGGCGAATCGCCGTGCGGCACTCGCATGGACGCCCAAGGAGGTCTCGGCAAAGGAGCAGGAGATCATCGCGCAGATCGAGGATGTTCCCGATGACTTCTGGTATCTGCTCTGCTGTCGCGGACGGCTCGCGCCGGAGATCCCACGCGCGGCACTCGCGGCACGTTCCTTCTGGCCCTCGGCACTCTACTATCATGCACCGACGGACGTGCGGGACGGACTGATCGCAGCACTGATGGAGACGGATGCCGCACATGAGGTGAACGAGCTTATGATGTGCCTCGGTATGCAGGGAGACGACCAATCCCTTGCGGCACTCCTTGCGCTCGAACGCAATCCACGCCCGTGGCACGGGAAGCTGCACGTCGAGCCCTCCGTCTATGCGCAGTGCGGCGGCTGGACATTCGACCGCGAGGGACGGCGCCGCACGCTGAACTACGACACCTGCTATACGCTGGTGCACGCCGCATCGGAGGAAGAGCTCCGCCGCTCGCCCGTCCGCATTGCCCGACCACGGGAGGAGAACTGCCCGCACTGCGGCAGCCGCATGGCGGATATGCTCGTCCTCGACGGACGGGATGCGCGCCTGCGCTTCCTCGGCATCGACGGCATCCTCACAGCGACCTGCTGTCCGAACTGCGTTGCCTATGCAGAGCCGATACTGAGCCGCTATACGCTCGACGGCGGCAGCGAGGTGCTTTCCTACGAAGATACGGGCGATACCACGTATATCGAAGAGGAGCTTGTCAGGATTTTTGAAAACGATCTCATCCTCGGCGAGACGCCCGTTCCTCTGTTCTACGGCGCACGCTTCGAGGACACCTGCACGCTCGGCGGCTTTGCGCTCTGGTGGCAGGACTGGGAGTATACAGCGTGCCCCGACTGCGGGCAGCCGATGAAGTACCTCATGCAGATTCATTGGGAGGCGCTGACGGACTATATGGAGGGCACGCTCTACATCGAGTTCTGCCCCGACTGTCAGCTTGTCTCCATGCAGCACCAGCAGACGTGAGGCGCAGCCATGACCGACCATGATGATACCGTACTTGCAGAAAAGTTCCGCACACTGTACGCGCACCTTTGCCGTGAGCGCATCCTCCCATCCATGCCGGTCACAGAGGATGCCTCGCCCGCACAAATGGCGACAGCGCTCCGACAGGCACTATGCAATGCCTACCCAGCGACAAAGCTGAAGCGCATGATGAAGAGCATCCATTACGCCAACGCCTTCACCGACACGGTGCTCAGGGAATGTGCCTTTACCCTCGACGATGTCAGGCAATACCTGGCACGGAATCACTTCCTTGACCACGACCGCTCCGTTGATTTCTTCAATGAAAAAATTACGGCGGAGGGATTCGTCATCACACCGACAAGCCTTCTGGAAACGATGCTGGAGAGCCTGCTCCTCAGTCATAAAGGAGAACACGATGAAAAAAATTGGCAGAAATGACTCTGCATATAAAAAGAAAGCCCCCATGCCCACAGAGGTCTATACCGAGGAAGAACTGGAGACCGTCGAAAGTTACATTGAGACGAACTTCGGCACGTATGCAAACGTCTTTCATGAGATTGTCTCGCCGGACATCCACCTGGACATCTGCATTATCGATCCGACCGAGGAACGCAACTACTATATGCTCGTCACCCTCGGGATGGGCGCGCACCGCATGAACGTGCCAAAAGAACTCGCCGAATATAAGCTCGAACGCGCGGAACTCGCGATCGCCCTGCCCCCCGACTGGAAGATCCACGAGGACGACGAAGTGCACTACTGGCCGATCCGCCTGCTGAAGAACCTCGCACGTCTGCCGATCGAGAACGATACATGGCTCGCATGGGGACACACGATCAGCAACCGATCGCCCTATGCCGCAAGCACCAATCTGACCGCTGCCCTGCTCGTCAGCGCGCAGGTCAAAGGCGGAGGAGACACCGTCTGCCCCCTCCCGAACGGCGATGAGGTCAATTTCTATCAGATCATCCCGCTCCACAAGGACGAACTCAAATATAAACTGAAACATGACGCTAATGCCCTGCTCGACCGTTTCGCCGAGCGTCGTGTGAGCTTCGTCATTGATCCGGAGAGGCGCAGCGCACTCGCGTCCGAGGACTTCACCGATCTCGTAATGGACAATGCGCAGTGGCACCTCGACAGCCTGCGCGAAAAGAAGCTGCCCGTGGACGAAATCACGGCGTACAACCACCTCGCGATCTATCTGCGCTACTGCATCGAGCACGAGCTGATGGCGGATTGGTTCGTCCGCCAGTATGCGGCGACCGTCCGCGCTGTACGGGAGCATCCGGCAGATACCGACCTGCGCCCCTTTATCCACGACGACCTGCACGGCATTCTGATGCGCGGTTTCTTTGGCGAGGAGGGCACGGCGTTCGCACAGTATTACTACGATGGTGAAGCTCCCTCCTTCCCCTCAGACATCGACAACTATGCCCTCTCCTACTTCGGTGCGGCGCGTTACCACTCGAACGAGTTCAAACAGGAGGCATACCTCTTTGTCCCGTTCGACGAGGACTACTATGCGGCGATGGCGCAGCTCATCGCACAGCGATGGGACGCATGGAAGCGGAACAGCGACGAGCGAAAGGAAAATGAAGATGAGGCGCCAAGCGACGTCGCTGCCGCAATCATGCAGTACCTGAACTGCGGCAGGGCGGACTGCTCCCTGATGTATTTCCCACCGATGGCGGACGATGATCCGATTGTCGCGGCATATAGTTACGCTGCACGGCTTGGCGTCCGCGAGGGCTATGTCCCCCTGCTCATCGTCCCGAGCGATACACTGTGGGAGAGCCTGACGATGAATGTGGAAGCGGAGAAGGGCGCGTTCAAGGACTATGATTTCGATGCCGATGCCGTGGAAAAGTACCGCAAGAAAATCCTTGCACAGCCCATCGGAGACGGCAAGTGGATTCTGACGGAGCGGCTCGGCGAACGTTTTGAACTGAGCCGAGAGGAGGCACCGGACGATGGAGATGGGGAAGAGTTCCGTGAGACCGACCACTTTATCAGCTACTGGGACTACGAGACGCAGAAAACGCAGCCGATGATTCTCGCCAAGATTCCCGTGAAACATCCGTGGACAGTGTTTGCATATCTGCCGTTCGGCGGGTGGAACGACTGCCCCGACACCGCCGCACTGATGGCGGTGTCGAAATACTGGCACGAACGGCACGGCGCTGTGCCTGCCGTCCTCACCTATGATACGCTCGAATACAGCGTTCCCGCCCCCATAGAGCCGCAGGAGCGCGCCTTGGATCTGGCGAAGGAGCAGTATGCGTTCTGCGCCGACATCATCGATCAGGGCGCGCCTGGCATGAGCGTCGGCAATCTGGCAAACGAGCTGCGCAGCTCGAATATCTGGTATTTCTGGTGGGATTAAGAAAGGCTTTTCTATGACCTTGTTGGAACAGTGCCAAGTCTGGCACGAGGCGAACGAATTCACAAAGATCATCGAGGCGCTTGAGGCGCTGCCCGCAGAGGAGCGCACGCCGGAGACGGACTCCGAGCTGGCGCGCGCGTACAACAATGCAGCGGATCTCGGGCAGAGGGACTATTACGAGCGTGCAATCGAACTCCTCAAACCGCACGCGGAGCATTTCGAGGGCGATCATCTCTGGAACTTCCGCATGGGCTATGCCTACTACTATCTCGACCAGGAGGGGCGTGCCCTGCCCTACTTCGAAGCGGCGCTCGCCGCACTCCCCGGCGATGCGGACACGGAGCAGCTGATTGAGGCCTGCCGCGAGCGCATCACGCTGCCGCTCTTTGAACGGCCATTCCGCACGCGTGTCACGGAAGCATGGAGTGCATTCGAGGAGGCGGAGGCAGACCTGCGCGCGCTGATGGACGCGGAGGATCAGGGCGAGGAGATGATCGCGCGCTGCGGCGATATCCTGCACATCGCCTTTGACGACGTATCGTTCGAGATGGGGAAAGGCGCGGAGAAATACGAGCTGATCCTCTCGCCCGAGGGGGAGCGCCGCAAACTCTTCGCGCTCGTCTATTTTGCACGCCAAGCCCCCGCCTCTGTGCTGGAGCACTGGAATATCCGCGTCGGACGTGCGGCGTCCGCCGGCTTTGCACTGCGTGCGAAGGAGGACAGCGTCGAGACAAAGGATGTCACAGTCTACTTCGAGCGCGCGGAAGAGTCGGAAGTCACGCTCACGCTCTACTGCAAAAAGCTCCTGCCACTCCTGCAGAGGGACGAAAACAGGGTGTGGTGGATGCTCACCCTGCTCCTCGACCAGACACTCGGTGAGATTGCCGCCATGCGACTTGTGCACGACCTCGATATTGTCGACACGCCGCAGGAGGGTGCGTCGGTCACGCTCGCAGACCTGCCCGATGCCCTCCGCGCAGAGAGCCTTTCCCTCGCAAACGACGCGGAGGAATATCTCGATAACGCATACCTTGCCTACGAGCGCGAGCCTGACACTGGCTCTGAGCTCACTTGGCGTGACGATATCTATACGGGGCTCATACGCCTGCCCTCCGCGATCAGCACCTATCTGTCCGGCGACCCGAAGCTCGTGGACGACTACCATGCGGACGGGATTGTGGCGGGCTTTATCGCCTATCCGCTGATGAGCGCACTCGACGGTGACGCACAGGCTATCCTCGATTTCCGCGATGATCTTATCACGGCGGTCACGAAGGCTGCGCACGGGGATGCCTTTTGCCTCCTCGGCGGCGCGACGGGGACGGAGGCAGGCTATCTGGACTTCCTCGCGTGGGATGCGCAGGCGGTACTGGATGCGGCAAAGGCGCACCTCGAGCAGAGTGAGTTGCCTTGGGCGGTCTTCCACTCCTTCCGCCGTGATGCGCGCCCCGTCACCCTGTTTGACCGAACAGAGGACGAGAGCGAAACGAATGCGGGCACGCCCGCAAAGTCCCTGCTCTCCCCCGCCGCAGTCAGGAAGCTGGAGGCGATGGACGAGGGTTCGAGCGGCTATTTCTACAAGATGCTGAACTATCTCGACGGCTACATCCGCAACGGCGTCATCAAGGGAAATTTCACGCGCGAGGAGGCGCTCGCCGATCTTCAAATCGCCCTCTGGTACGCCTATGCGTGCAACAACATCGACGACTATGCGTACTACTACCAGAGCACAATGTATCTGGCGGCAGCAGAGGCGAATGCACGGGGCTGCGGCACATACTACTACCGCTATGCCGTCGCGCTCATGTACTGCGGACGGCTCGAGGACGCGCTACGCTATGCCGAGCAGGGCGCACGCGAGGAGCCGGACTATCCGTGGGTTTATCTTGAACTCGGCAAGCTGCGCGCTCACTTTGGCGACCGCGATGGTGCACTCGACGCCGTGGCAAAGGGGCTTGCGCTCGTGCCGGACGATCACGAATTCCTCACACTCGAGCGCGAGATTCACGCGGGCGCAACGATTGAGGAGATGTGCTACCACTGGATCGATCCCGACTTTGACCGCGAACTACAGGAGGCGACGGCTGAGGGAGAGGAGCTCGCACCGCACCCAACCGTAGATGCGACGGAGGATATGTACGAGAAGCAGCGCGTCATTGCGTGCATTCGCGTGAACGAAGCGGGGCTTGCCTATTTCCGTCAGCTCTTCCGCCCCGACCCGCAGGACTACGAGAAGAACGCGCCCTATTGCAGCTTCCACTATCCCGTCGGCGACACGCAGGTGCAGCTCGTCTTCCGCATGAACGAGGCAGGGATCTCAAAGCGCGATCCTGCATGGCTACGCACGCAGAAGACACGCCTCGACGACGGGCACTGGGCGAGCCACACGGACGAGCAGGGCACGGGCGTCCTCACCGCCGTGCATTTCGAGCTCGACAACAGTGTCACACTCGTGTATCAATACCCGTGGCAGGAGAATCCCGTCTACATCCCGCTCGATGAGGACGGCAACCCGAAAGATGAGGCGGAGGAGTAAATAACATCATACGAAAAGGCGGCATAAAGCCGCCTTTTCTTGTGTCCAATGTGTTGATTTTGCTGCTTTTACAGCCCCAATTCCTCCTCGATCAGCACGAGCTCCATCGGACGGTAGCTCATCTTCTTGTAGTGGATCGTGAGTGCGTTGCAGATGCGTTCGAGCGCCGCACAGTCATAGCAGCGCGTGCCGTCCTTCGCGCAGGGCGTCTTCTTGCCCTTACGGTGCGCGTTGCGTGGGGCGGCAATCTCGTGGATGCGCGCAATCCCCGCCTCGATGTCGGGGACGAGTTTATTGATGCCGACGACGAAGTAGGTCTTTTCGTGTCCGAAGAGCGAACCTGCGACACGGTTGCCCGCACCGTCCATGTTGAGGATCTGCCCCTGCTCGGTGATGGCGTTCGCCGAGAGCAGGAACACATCCGTCATCAGCGCCTCTCGCCCTGCCGCGAGAAATGCCTCAATGCCGCCGACGTGCCCCGCGCGCGGCGGGTCGATGACCTCGTTGTGTTCACTCAGCCGCTCATAGAGGGAAAGGGCACGCAGCGTTTCGGAGTCGCCGAAGCCGACACGCTTGCCGCGAATCTCGCGGGCGAGATAGTCCGCCGCAGCCGTGCGCTCTGCGAAGCGTGCAACATCGTAGCGATTCCTCTGGAACGCCGCAAGCGTGCGCACAATGCGCTCCTCATATGCCGTGTCAGACATTGCCCTTCCTCCTTCGCTCGGGACATATTGGCAGAACCTCAATACGTCTCAATAATATTGAAGTTCGAGTCACACGCGGCGGGCGTACGCCCGATCTCGCGGATGACGCGGATAATATGATCCTCCGAGAGAGCGCGCGGACTCTTTGCTCCCGCATCGTGCAGGATTGTCTCCTTGTGCACTGTGCCGTCAATATCGTTCGCACCGAAGCACAGTGCGACCTGCGCCACGGGGACGGTCAGCATAACCCAGTACGCCTTGATGTTCTTAAAGTTGTCGAGCATCAGACGCGAAATCGCAATCGTGCGGAGATCGTCCCACATCGACGTCTGCCGCACCGTCCGCCCGAGCTCCGTATTCGACGGCAGGAACGGGAACGGGATGAACGTCTGAAAGCCGCCCGTCTCGTCCTGCAGATCGCGCAGACGCATCATATGCTCCACGCGCTCCTCGTGCGTCTCGATGTGTCCGTAGAGCATCGACGCATTCGTCTTTATGCCGAGTTCGTGCGCCGTGCGGTGCGTCTCGAGCCACTCGTCTGCCGTCGCCTTGTTCGGGCAGAGCTCCTCGCGCACGCGGTCGGTCAGGATCTCCGCACCGCCGCCCGCGATGGACTGAAGCCCCGCCTCCTTGAGACGCACGAGTACCTCGCGCACCGAGAGCCCCGAACTCTTTGCAAAATGCGTGATCTCCACGCCCGTAAAGCCCTTCAGGTAGAGCGTTGGAAATGCCTCATGCAGAGCCTTGAGACGCATAAGATAGTCCTCGAACGTCCAGTCCGGGTGCAGACCGCTCACGACGTGTAGCCCCGCCAGATGCGGATCACGCATCGCATCCGCAACGTGCGCCACCGCATCCTCCACGCTCATCTCATAGGCGCCCTTGTCTTCGGCATCGCGTCCGAACGCGCAGAACTTGCAGTGTGCGAGGCAGATGTTCGTAAGGTTCACATGGCAGTTCACATTGTAGTAAACGACATCGCCGCACTTCTCCGCGCGCACGCGGTCGGCAAGCGCACCGATCCACGCGATGTCACGGCACGCAAAGAGCCGCAGCCCATCCTCGCGCGTCAACCGCTCGCCGCATTCGATTTTTTTCTCAATATCCAAGTATTCGCTGTGCAATCGTTCTTCTCCTAAAATAGATATATTCGATTGAAAATTCGACGCACAACAGTAAAACTCCTGCCAATATACCCGTGCGCAGGGCAAACAAAAGGACTACCACTCTAACATGCAGCAGTCCCGTGCCTATCTTTACTTCTTCGGTGTAATCGCAATCACGCGCGCAGGCAGCCCCGTCGCGCCCTCGATGTTCGGCCACGCGACGAAGAGCAGCGCGCCCGCAGGTGCAATGCGGTCAAGATTCGTCAGCACCTCGACCTGCAGCTTCCCCTTGTCGAGGATATAGCGCTCGCACGCAAGATCCCCCGCCTTTGCCGCCTCCACCGAGGCGTCCGTGTCGAGTGTCTCATGCCCGCTCGCCGCTGCATTGCGCGTTTCGTAGATGTACTTCAGCGCATCCATCGACCAGCCGGGGAAGTTCTCACTGCCGTCCTTTGCCGTGCCGGAGATCGCGTCCATATCCGGCCAATGTTTGCTCCACCCCGTGTAGAGCGCAACGAACGCACCGTCTGGGATTGCGCCGTACTTCGCCTCGTACGCCTTGATGTCCTCCACCGTCACCGCATAGTGCACATCGCGCGCGACCTGCTCCGTCACGTCGATCACGCACAGCGGATAGAGCATGTGCTGCGCCCCGTAGGACTCAGCAAGCGGACGGTTGCGGACGAAATGCCCCGGGAAGTCGATGTGTGTCCCAAACTGCCCCGGAAACTTGAACGTCTGGATCAGGCAGTCGAGCATCGGATTGCCCCAGTCAAAGCAAGTCTTCGACAGCTCCACCGATCCCTCCGGAATCCCCGCCCAATACGGGCTGTCGTTGTTCAGCGGATGCGTCAGATCCACCCACTCATACGCGTCGGACTTCAACTCGTCCAGAACACTCCACAGATGATATGCCATATCCTCATCTCCTTTATTTCATATAAAAAATATATGTTTATCCTATGACAAAACGAAGAATTTGTCAATCCTCGTAAAATAAAGTTTTTCTCAGCACGGTATTGACAATCTTCTGAAGTTTGACTATACTAAAGATAGTTAAGGAGGATTCGTAGTAGCCTGATTCAGGACGGGCGGCGTTCATACGATCCGTAAGCGTATGGGCAGAGTTCTCCGGAGTTTCCACAGTGTTGACCGACGGTTGTTGGAGAGGGATTACGGCGGTGTAGCTTCGCTGGCTGAGCGGAGGGGGCACGGCAGAAGTTCCCTGACGGACTGGGAGGAGATTCCAATGGGTCATTGAGTGGCCGCAGGGTTGTCCGCACGAGTGCACAGCGTCCTAGCACGTGATGGGAAGAGGTGCCGAGCGAAGGTGCGGCAGGAGGATGCGGCAGCCCGCAGAGGACGGGCGCAAGGACGTATAGGACACAGATATGAGATCGTTTTCCCACGAGTGGAGTCGTGGCGTCTGTGCCGCATGTACGTCGAGGTAGTTTCTCAGCGTTTTGTTTTTCAGCGTTTTGGAGGAAAGTTCCCGACCGCAAGCTAGCTGCGGAGAGGAACGAAGCAAAGATCGTTTGGATGCAAGAGAGTTACCTATCACTTCCCGTATTTTCCTCATGACCGCCGACAGGTGACGAGAAAGCCTGTCGGCGGTTTTGTTTTGTCCAGAGTTTTTATTTTTCGCAAATTTTCTGTATACATAAGAATCTGTGATTTTACATTCCAGATTTCTATGCTATAATACTGTTGTTATTTTTCAATTTACCGAAGAAAAGGATAGGTGGTTATCGCATGAAAGATTCGCAGAACGAGTTCATGCAGCACGAGCTCAGACTCCCTGAGCTGACCGTGCGCGGCATGCTGCTCGGCGCAATCCTCACGATCATCTTCACTGCCTCGAACGTCTACCTCGGCCTCAAGGTCGGTCTGACGTTCTCGTCCGCGATTCCGGCGGCGGTCATCTCGATGGCAGTGCTCAAGATGGCAAAGGACGCGAACATCCTCGAGAACAACATGGTGCAGACGCAGGCGTCGGCGGCGGGAACGCTGTCCGCCATCATCTTCATCATCCCGGGTATGCTCATGATCGGCTACTGGCAGGGCTTCGAGTTCTGGCAGACGCTCGTCGTCTCGGCGTGCGGCGGCTGTCTCGGTGTGCTCTTCACGATTCCCCTGCGCCGCGCAATGGTCGTGCACGGCGACCTCGCCTACCCCGAGGGTGTTGCCGCTGCTGAGATTCTGAAGGTCGGCAGCCACACAAAGGAGGACGGCAAGTCAGACTCAGGTCTGAAGGAAATCCTCGCAGGCAGTGCCGTCGCGGGCATCATCGCATTCCTAACGAACGGTCTGCAGGTGCTCGGTGGCTCGCTCTCGGCGTGGTTCCACGTCGGCCGCGGCATGACCCAGCTGCCGCTCGGCTATTCCACCGCGCTCGTGGGTGCGGGCTACCTCATCGGCATTGCAAGTGGACTTGCCATGCTGGTGGGTATCGGCATCGCATGGGCGGGCTTCGTCCCCTACTTCACCATGACGGAGGCTCTGCCTGACGGCATGACCCTCCAAAAATTTGCAGGAGCCGTCTATCAGCAGAAGGTACGCCTCATCGGCGCAGGCGCAATGGGCGTCGCAGCGATTTGGACGCTCATCACCCTCGCCCGCCCCGTCATCGACGGCGTGAAGGAATCCATCGCAGGCGCACGCGCGGATGACGCGGAAAGGGGTCTGCACCGCATGGACATCGACATGACGATGAAGAGCATTGCGCTCGTCTTCGGTGTGACGGTCATCGGACTTCTCGCGATCTTCTACGTCTTTGTCAGCCCCGAGAACATCCCACCGAGTCAGAAGCTCATCTTTACCATCGTCGGCGTCGGTGTCGCCGTGCTCATGGGATTCTTCGTCGCCGCTGCCTGTGCCTATATGGCAGGGCTTGTCGGCACATCCTCGAGCCCGATCTCGGGCATCGGCATCCTCGGTATCATCGTCGCCTCGCTCGTCATGTACTCGCTCTGCGCCTCGTTCGGCATCTTTGACATGCCCGGCGGCGAGAAGTTTGCGACGGCGACCGCCATCTTTACGACCTCGATCATCCTCGCGATTGCCTGTATCTCGAACGACAATATGCAGGATCTCAAGACGGGCTGGCTCGTCGGCGCAACGCCTTGGCGTCAGCAGGTCGCGCTGCTCATCGGCTGCGTGGTCGGCGCGCTCGTCATCGCCCCCGTGCTGAACCTCCTCTATGAGGCGTACGGCTTCCCCGGCGCAATGCCACGCGAGGGCATGGATCCGGCACAGGCGCTCTCCGCGCCGCAGGCAGTGCTCATGACGACGATTGCACAGGGCATCTTCTCGAGCAAACTCGCGTGGGAGTACATCTACATCGGCATCGGTGTCGGCATCGTGCTCGTCCTCATCGACCTCTTCCTCAAGCGCACGACGCGCAATCTCTGCCTACCGCCGCTCGCCGTCGGCATGGGCATCTACCTCCCGCCCGTCATCCAGACACCGCTCGTTGTCGGCGCGATCCTCGGCTACTTCCTGAATCGCCACCTGCGCAAGACGGGCGGTGCGGAGGCGGAGGCGACGGGCCTCAGGCGCGGCACGCTCTTCGCCTCGGGGCTGATCGTCGGCGAGTCCATCGTCGGCGTCCTGCTTGCAGGACTCATCGTCCTCTCCGTCTCGAACGGCGGCGACGAGAATCCGCTCGCGATGGTCGGCAGCGACTTCGCCGACACCGCCGAGATGCTCGGCCTCATCGTCTTCCTTGCCATCCTCGCCCTCTTCAGCAAGGTGGTACTGAGCGGGAAGAAATCCTCGTAATCACACGCTAAACACGTCGGCAGCATCCTGCCGGCGTATTTATATGTTCAAAATGCTACGGTTCTGTGATACAATACAGTCACAGATCAAACTTTCGTCCTAGTCACAAACAACAAAGGAGGTTGCATGCGTCAAATACTTTGTAGGCTCTGCGCCGTGTTCGCTCTCCTCTGCATCGCCTCTGCGGCGCAGATCAGCGCCGCGCCTGCACCCGCGCTCACGCAGGTTGTACCCGTCGCGCTCCGCGCAGAGGAGACCGTATGGATCCCTGCCGAGGAGGCGTACCCGAACCGTCTGCCCGAGGGCGTGGTCTTTCGTGGAGAGCACCTCTACGTGAAGACCCGCTTCATTGGCTACCCCGCGTGGAATCTGCTGACGTATCGGAGCGTGTCGGAGACGGGGCGCGACCTCTCCTATACCGAGGTGGAGCGCAGACCGCTCACAGACAGCACACGCATCATCATCGGCTACGAACAGACGGTTATGATCCCATTTGCAGAGCTCGGCACGGGCGAAGTCGACCTCTGCATTGCGGCAGCTGATGCAGGGAGCGGCGCGCCGAGATATGCCTATGTCCGCGGGATACGGACGGAAAAAGCACCACAGTAAGGAAACAGAGGGAAGAGAAATGAACCTAAGGGAAGAATTCGAGCGCATGATGCGCGAGCAGTACGAGATTGCACTCGCGACGATGACGGACGGGCTGCCGCATGTGCGCATTGTAAACTTCTACTATGCATCTAAGGAGCATCGCGTCTACTTCGCCACGCTGAAGGACAACGAGAAGGTCGTCGAGCTTGCCGCGAATCCAAACATCGCCTTCAGCACCGTGCCGCACAACAACACGATGGAGCACGTCCGTGCGAGTGGGCACGCGGTCAAATCCACCCGCACGATCTACGACCTCGCCGACGCCTTTGCGGAGAAATGCCCGCGCGTGCGCGAGTTCATCAGCGCCGTCGGCGACGACCTCATCCTCTACGAGATCACGCTGACAGAGGCGGTCGTAAACCTCGATCTTGGAAAGCGCGAGACAATCGTACTCTAACACAAAAAGGCTGCGAAGCGAATTCGCAGCCTTTTTGCATCCACATTCTGTCAATCATCTTCTGCCCGGATGCGTACGATCGTACTCCTCCATAAGACCAATAATCTGATCCATCATCTTAATCTCAGCTTTACCATAGATGCTGCTATTAAGATTCTCTTCATAAGATCGTGTCTTATCGTATGCAATCAAATCAAGGATCTTAACCTCTGAACCATCCTTGCTCGAAAACACAACATAACTCATTCTTGGAATGTTTGGATCATATCCATACCGACTTTCGCTCGGTGCAACAACACTTATGTTTTCACGATGAAAAATATCTTTTTTAATTGCCGCAGCAATCTGTCCTGCAATGTAAAAGCTGCGTTCTACATCAGCAACATCCATACGTGAAGGAATATCAAGGTGTACTCTGTCTAAGAATACGTTTCCATAACTATTAACGCCAACCCGCCCATTCGAACTTTTCTTAATATAATCTGCCACGCGATCAAAACGCTTTTGTGTCTCAGGATGAGGGTTTCGGAAATTCTTAGGGCGTTTTCCATCGGGATAACGAATCTCTTCAAGCTTCATAAACCGATAAAACTTCGTTAACGCTCCACCAGTTGAATACTCAGGAACGTTTTCAAGGAATTTAAGCCCCCACTCGTCAGCACCCTTCTCCTGATTGAACGACATCTGACGATCAATAAGTGTATCAACAAGGTTCACACCAGCACTCTGAGCGAGAGCGCCACCAACAGATCCAGCCTGTCCACCAAAGATACCAACAAGTAGATTCAAACCAAACTGTTTATCATAACCCTCAAGATGATCTTTTCCAGCCCAATGCCCGAACTCGTGCCCCATCACAAAAGCAACAGAAGATGTATTATAAATATTTGACCTATTCATTGGGCGTAGGTTGTTACTATTCGTATAGCCGTCATTCTGATAAGTGTTCATAAAGTTCACCATCGAATCCGCCATATACGAATACCCGCCCGGGAGCATAAATGCATTCGGATGATCGGAATGGTACAGCTTCATCGGCGCCAGCCAGCGCGTGTGCCTGCCGTCATTCCAGTTGAGCTGCGTGGGGTTGCACTCAATCAGCCGCTTCTGGATCTCGACGATGTCATCGTCCCACGCGACATCGTACTTCTCCTCCGTACGCTCCGCCGCAGCTGCACCAATCTCGCGCTCCTCCGCGCTCGTCATAAAGTGCGCCTGTGCAGGCGAGAACGGCTGCGCCAGTACCAGCAAAAGCCCAAACATAAGCTCCATGGAAAATATATACTTCTTCATTCCGTACATCTCCTTTGTAAATCTCCTCCCCATCCGTAGGGAGTGTCCCTTATTCCTCTCCTCGGTGCGCTGCCCGGCGCACAGCCACCGTCACATACTTTTTCGCAGCTACCCATCCCCGCTGACAGCGTCGATTCTGCGTAAGATACCATGTGATCGGATACGCGAGCATCGTGAGCACCCTGATCGCCGTGCCAAGGGCGGTGTCGGGCGTCGTACCGAACAGCCACGTAAAGACCTCAATGTAACGATAATAATACCACTCTGCAAATGCATCCAACATTGAACCACATCCCTTTCTTCATCGCCCCATCCGTGGGGTGTATACATCTGCTTCACTGTGAAGGGAAAGATACGTATCTTATCATGAGAAAAACGCCTTGTCAACTCCTATTTTCTGGATTTTCATAAAAATGCAGATTTTCTTCACGCCTGCACATCTCGCATGTTATAATGGTAAAAATGAGAGGGGGATGGCATGGGCACCGGCTTCAACAAATTCATCGGCGACTATGACACGCTGCGCCCGTTTCTGCGCCTCGTCTCCTACGGCTGTTACGACAAGGAGGCACTCGCGCAGCGTCTTGGACAGAGCACGCGCAGCGCCGAGGACAACTGGGCGCGCGTATGCTTCTGTCTGCCGGAGGAGATGCTGCTCTCCGCGCGGCAGGCACGCCGCGAGATCCACGGCCTGCGCAGCGATCCCTATCAGCTCGCCGGCAACTTCCTCGCGCGCACCTATCAGATCAAGACGCTCACGGGACGGGCGATCGCCGCGCTCATCTTTCTCCTCCAGACGCTCGCCGCCGCAAAGGAACCGATGCGCCAAACGGCGCTTGTCCGTGCGTACGATCTGCTGCCGATCAGCGAGCAACAGGCAGAGGCTGCGCCGAAGGTCAGCCCTGCAACCGTGTTTCGCCAGTTGGGTGAGCTGGAGTCTCTCGGGATTCTGCGGCGCACAATGCGAGGGAACGCCCTCTGCTACGCCATGGCGGAGCAGCCGCTTGCGGAGCTCACGGCAGACGAACGGCGCACGCTCTACTACGCCATCGGCTTCTATCGCTTCGTCGCCATCCTTTCCGTGCCCGGATACTTTCTCGCGGCGACACTCCGCTGCCTATATCCGGAGGATGCGGAGCCATTTCTCCCCGCCCAGATCAAGCACAGCCCCATCACGCGCATTCTCGACGACGAGGTGCTGCATACGATCATCACGGCCATCGAGGAGCAATGCGCCGTCACCTTCTCCTATCGGAATCGTGAGACGATCGCTGTCCCGCAGGAGATCATCACCGACTTTCACACGGGGCGGCAGTACATGTGCGCAGCCGTGCAGCGGAGGGGCTCTGCAGCGTTTACAAAGACGTGCCGTTTCCGTATCGACTGCATGGAGCGCGTTGCTCCCGCAAAACCGATATGCGCCGCTGCGCGTCCCGCTCCGCCCCCGCATACGCTGACATTCACGCTCTTTTATGAGAGCGAACGTCACCGCGCGCGCCTCACACAGCGCATCCGCGCGCGTTTCCCCACTGCCGTCTTCACGGAAGGAGAGGGCTGCTTTTACGCCGCCGTAGAGATTGCGGACGATCTGAGCCTGCTCCCGTGGATTCGCACCTTTCACCCGTGGATCTGTATTGCAGACGATGCCTCGCCGTGTTTGGCGCGGCGCATGAGAGATGATGCCGAGGAGGCGCTGAAGAACTATGGCATACAGCCCGCTCTTTCATGAGGTTCACTCCTATCCATACCTCTGGCTCTGCCTCCTCTGCAACGAGGTTCATGCGGGCGCCAGACTCACGCGCGCAGACATCCTGCGCCGCCTCGGACAGATGGAGGGGCTCGACCTCGTGGATCACCTGAGTCAGGAGCGTCTTGCGGCGCTGACGGACGCGGTCTTCTCCTTCGACGAGGCGGGCAGAGCCGTCCTCGCAGCAGATCTCCTCGTCCCCCATCGCCCGACCGCGGACGAGCTGCGCTGGCTGAAAACCATGCTCACAGATCCCGCGGCAGCTTTCCTTCTCCCCAGAGAATTGCGCGAAAAGCTGTGCACGCGCCTCGCCGACGTACCTGCCTACCCGACACATATATGGCAGGCAGAGCGGGAGCAGGGCGATGATCTGCCCGCACTCCAAACGACGCTCGCCTCATTCTGGCAGGCGCTGACCACAGGACACATGATCTCCTACGTCAACATCGACGGCCGCGGCAAACGCCACGCGCACACAGCTGCGCCCTGCCGTCTGGAATACGACGCGCAGAGCAATCGCTTCCGCGCGATCGTCTGGGATGCGGAGGAGGCGCGTGCGGTCAAGCTGAACCTCCGCAGTATCCGCACACTGCACGTGCTCGATGCGCCCATCCCCGCAGATACCGAGGCGGACTTTCGCTCATTTTTGGAGGGTAGGCGGCGCAGCTTCCGCATGCGTGTCCTACCGCGCAACAACGCCGTCGCGCGCTGCTTTATGATCTTTGCCTCCTACGAAAAAGAAGCCGCTGTCGACAGCGCGGACGGCAGCTATCTCCTCACCATCCACTACTATGACTTCGACTACGAGGAGGTGCGCCGCCACATCCTCTCCCTCGGTGCCGCCGCCATCGTGCTCGCGCCCGAGGAGCTCCGCAGCTCCGTCGCCGAGACATGGCGCACGGCATGGCAACGCGCCCACAGCAATTTTTCTCCTATGCAATGAACTCCACAGGTTTATTGCAATGACTTCATTCCTCCGATTGGATATAATACATCCTGTCAACAAGAGAAGTTAGGAATCAAGGAGGAAAAAAGTATGAGTATCTTTTCGGCAATCATGGGTATGTTCCGCTCGTCGGAGGAAGAGGCACAGCAGACATGGATGGAGGATGAGCAGCAGAGGCAGATGTTCGAGATGATGCGGCAGTCGGACGAAGTGGCTCAGTGGACGACAGAGGAGGCGCAGCGGGTAACTGATGAGGCAATGTGGGAATCGGAGGAGAGCATGCGGATGATGACGGACGATATGAACAGAGCGATGGATGATGCGCATTGGGAGGCGGATGATATGATGAGTTCCTCGGATGACAGTGATTGGAGCAGCGACAGCAGTTGGGACAGCGGCGATAGTTGGGATAGTAGTGATAGTTGGGGGAGCGACGACAGTTGGAGCAGCAGCGATGACAGCTCATGGGGAGGAGGCTCCGACTTTTTCTAAGGAAATCTCTCAAAGCACTGAGAAGAAAGGATGATCCTCTTGGACAAAAAGACCTACAACATCATGATTGCATTTGTGAGCAGCTTGCCCAAAATCCCGGAGACGGTGGAGTATAGCGGTGCGGACGACGGCACCGCTTTTTGTGGTATACAGACCAATGAGGCAGGCATCTATCAGCTGCAGCACAGTCTCCGCGAGGCGGGAGGACTGGATCGGATCATCCTCGTCACAAGCAAAGATGTTACAAAGCTTCATTCAGCAGAGCCATGGAAAAATATTTTTGAGAAATACGGACGTAGCTCCATGTCCGCCATCGACTTCCTAAAGGAGCAGGTCAAGGCAAAACACCCGGAGCTTGCAGAGCGATTCGAGGAAAGCGCCTTCGATGAGGACGCCGGCACGGAGGGGGCAATGCGCTACATCGCCGCCCTCGGCGACGTCATCCAGCGTGAACAGGAGGCGGCGGAGGCAGCGGGTCTGCACGACATTGTCCTGCACGCCGACATGACGGGTGGATTTCGCCATACCTCGATGATGATGCTCGCCATCATGCAGCTCTCGAAATACATGGGCATTCGCATTGGTCACGTCCTCTATGCAGGAAAAGATCGGAATGCACCAAAGGGAAGCATCGTGTTTGCCGACGATATCCATCGCATGTTCGACATGATCGCGGGCATGGACGAGTTTCAAAAATACGGTAGCGTACAGGCACTGGACGAATACTTTGGTGACACCAGAGCGTACAGCGAGCCATTCCGCAGCCTCCTTGGCGCAATGCGCAGCTTCTCCGACGCCATACGCATCTGCCGCACGAGCATCATCGAGAAGGAACTGGAAAGCCTCGGCGAACACATGCGCGTGTTCCGCAATCAGAGCGGCGGCCCCATACAGGAGGAGCTCTTTCGGCGGATCATCCGCGTACTCGAGAGGGAATACGGCACCGTCCTCGGCAGCGGCACGAGCGAGGAGCGCCACCTGAACATCATTGCATGGTGCCTGCGCAAGAAATTCCTTCAGCAGGCAATGACCCTCTGCACCGAATGGATTCCGCAGATCATCGTGGATAAGAGAATATGCTATACAGAGAATATTCTTGCCATGCGCAAGTGTAAGAAAAACGCAAAGAATGGTTTCCGCAGCTGGCAGCAGGAATTCATTATTTCGTATTCGGATAAACGCCCCAAAAAGACAGAAAACAAAATCCCTTATGGCGATGCGGGAGAAATGTTTTGCTTTATTTTGAAACACAATCGAGAAGCCCTTATCGCGGAGCTTCCTGAGGATCTGCAAAAGCCCCTGCGCAGCTTCCTCGATGCTCATCGCGAAAAACTTAACGTATACACCAACAAGGACATATTGCTACACCCGATCAATACAGAGAACGCCTCCCTAAGGCGTGCCATCGAGTATTTCAAAAAAGGGCAAAAGACCCCTTTGTCCTATCAGTTGATCCCCGAACGTGTCGGAGGTCTTTCCGAGGGCTGCGTGATAGAGATCTTCGGACTCTCCGCTGCAGATATCGACCGCCCGACGAAAACGCCCGCACCGCAGCTCACGGTCGAGGAGCTGCGCGAGCAAAAGTGGGCGAAGCGCGAGGCGGATTATCGCAGGATGCTCGCGGGGGCAAAGCGCATAATGCGCAGCGACCTGCCGCTCGACGCGGCGCTGGACTACCTGCGCGGCTACTTCGACATCCGCGAGGAGCGCAACCAGTCGAACCACGCTGTCGTCACCGCCGATCAGGAGAGCAGCAAGCTCGAAAAGACCATTACAGCATACATCGAAAAACTGCGCGCCTATCAGCGCGCAGTCACCCCCTGAGCCATATATACGGAAGAGGCTGTTGTACGAAGTCATTTGACTTGTGCAACAGCCTCTTCTATTCACCGCTTAAACGCTCTCCAACCACGCGACTATCACGTGGTTTTTCTTTATACGTAGAACAGTCGATGGATGCTCTATGTTATTTCGTTAAGTAGAAATCCCACACTCCCTGCGGATTGCATTCTGCAGGAGCTGAGAGAAGTTGATGTTGCGTTCGCGCGCAAGCGTATCCATCCATGCGGGGATGGTGAGGGTCTTCTTGACCGAGCGGCTGTCCACGCGCCGCAAGTACGCCGCCTCATCCCACGCGATGAGCGTCGTAAAGTCGCGCCCGCTCGTCTTGATGTCGGCGGGGTCAGTCGCAGGTGGGAACGGCTTCTTGTCCACTTTCAGTGTGTAGAGGTAGAGTCCGAGCGCATCTTCCGCCATAGAGATTGCCTCGTCGAGTGTATCGCCTTGTGTATAGCACCCCGGTAAGTCAGGAAAAAAAACAGAGTATCCCCCAGCCTCCGGTTCAGGATGAAAAACTGCGGTATATTGTTTTTTCGACATCTTAAACCAACTCCTCATTTTAATCCTGCATCCCGTAAAATAGAATGTAGTATCCCCGGCTTCATGTCCGTATTATGTAGTGGAAGCACAATAGTCATTGGGTTTTCATCATGTTTTAGTATATGATGTGAACCGTGTACACGCTCAACATACCATCCATGTTTCTTTAGGATTTTCAGCAATTCCTTCGAGGTCGTAGCCATCGCCTCCTCACAGTAAAGCTGACTATATACTAACACATATCAACACGTATTTCAATCCCGCCGAATCTTCGGCAACAGGAACCGCAGGAGGACATACGCGAGGATGCTGCCCGCGCCTGTGGAGAGGAGGAAGGGGACGATATAGACGGTGTAGCTCGAGGGCGTCAGTCCCATAAGGAGCGCGGCAACGGGGTATGCCGCGAGGGCTCCGAGGATGCCCGTGCCGAGCATCTCCGCGATGCAAGTGAGTTCGAGACGGCGTGTGTAATAGAAAGCGAGCCCCGCGAGGAGTGCGCCGATCATGCTGCCGGGGAATGCCATGAGGCTGCCGAGCCCCGCGATGTTTCTGAGGAGACTTGCAGCGAATGCAACGCCGACCGCCCACACGGGGCCGAGGAATACGGCGGCGAGGATGTTAACGAGGTGCTGCACGGGGGCGCAGCGGCTGCCGAGCACGGGGAAGCTAAAGAGTCCGCCAAGGACAGCGACGGCAACGAGGATGCCGGCGAGGGTGAGTTTGCGGGTACGTGTGTCAAGCATTGGAGTCTCCTTAGATGTATTCACTCTTGAGGTCAAAGCTGTGCGCGAGCGGGCCGCTGCCCGCGCCGAGGTCGAGCCCCGCTGCGAGTGCGCCAGAGAGGTACGCCTTGGCACGTTCGACCGCGCTGTCGAGTTTCATACGGCGCGCGAGATTCGAGGCAATCGCACTCGATAGAGTGCAGCCCGTGCCGTGGGTATTCGCGGTCGCAATGCGCCGCCCCTCGAACCAGCGTGCACCTGCCCCATCGACGAGCAGGTCGTTTGCATCGTCGACGCTGTGCCCTCCCTTCATGAGGACAGCCGCATGCGTACGCTCGTAGATGCGCGCCGCTGCCGCAGTCATCGCCGTGCGGTCGGTGATCGGCATATCGGCAAGCACCTCCGCCTCGGGGATGTTCGGCGTGATGATCGCCGCACGCGGCAGGAGGAGTTCCACGAGCGCATCGACCGCATCCTCGCTGATGAGCCGCGCACCGCTGGTCGCAACCATGACAGGATCGACAACGATATTCTTTGCCCTGTATTCATCCAGCTTCTCCGCAATGACACGGATGAGCGCTGCATCCGCGACCATGCCGATCTTCACGGCGTCGGGCGGGATGTCGGTGAATACGGCGTCGAGCTGCGCCGCGAGAAAGGCGGGCGGGACGGCGAGGATGTCGGTGACGCCCGTCGTGTTCTGCGCCGTGAGTGCGGTGAGGGCGCTCATGCCGTAGACACCGTGTGCGGTCATGGTCTTCAGATCCGCCTGAATTCCCGCGCCGCCGCTCGAGTCGCTGCCCGCAATCGTGAGTGCCGTATACATTTTCATCGTGTTCCCTCCTCAAAGTTTGGTAATGCTCGCGTGTGCCGCAAGTTCTTCGTCTGTCATGCAGTAAATGCTGTCGATGATGCGCGTGCGATACGAGGCGTTGCCGTCATGTTCCCCCATACGATCCCAAGCGAGTTCCCCCGCCACGCCCATAAGGGCGACCGTCTCCGCGACAGCGACAATGGGATCGCTCGGTGCTGTGGCAAGTGCCGCCGCAAGGAGCGCGGAGAGCTGACAGCCCGTGCCCGTGACCCGCCCCATCTCGGAACGTCCGTTACGCACAGCATAACAGGAGCTACCGTCCGTCACAAGGTCGACTGCGCCCGTGACGGCAATAATCGCGCCCGTGCGTGCGGCAAAGGCGCGCAGGAAGTCCGCCGACACCGCCAGATTCTCCTCGGTGACGGCATCCGCCGCATCCGCATCGACGCCCGAGGTCGTGCCCGTACCGACGGCAAGCGTCCGAATCTCGGAGATATTGCCGCGCACAAGAGTGGGATGCACTTCATCGAGGAGACGTATCGCGGTTTCGGTGCGGAGCTTGCTCGCGCCCGCACCCACAGGATCGAGGACGACGGGATGCCCGAGGTCACGCGCGCGCTTTCCTGCGGCGTGCATGCTCGGGATCGTACGTGCGTTCAGCGTGCCGATGTTGAGGCAGAGCCCCGCAGAGAGCGCGGTGATCTCCTCCGCCTCGGCGGGATCGTCCGCCATGACGGGGCGCGCCCCGATGGCGAGCAGGACATTCGCCACATCGTTGACCGTGACGTAGTTTGTGATGCAGTGGATCAGGGGCGCAGCGCGGCGTATCTTTTCGATGATGGAGCTGTTCATTGGGGTTTCCTTTCAAATATGCGATGCGTCAGCAGTGCAAGCACGAGTGTGATTGTCATGGTCGGCAGTGTACTTCCGACTGGAGTGTCGAGTGTCATGAGATAGCGATAGCAGAGGAATCCGACGAGCCAGACAGCGAGGTTGACCGCGTGGACGGAGCGCCCCGCCGCATCCTCGCGCAGGATGAAGTAGCTCGCAATCTGGACGGCGATCATCGGTGCAAAGACCGAGCCGATGATGTAGAGGAAGCCCGTGATGTCATCCATCGGATAGAGGGATGCCGCGACCGCGCCGAAGACAGTGACGCCGATGCCGACCGCGCGCCCCGAGATGCCGCGCACGATGCTCTCGCTCGAGACGCCCGCCGAGTAGGCATCAAGGTAGGTGGTTGTAACCGTCGAAAGGACGACGACGCCGAGCCCCGCCGCGCCGAGCCCCGCGTGGAGCATGATCTGCGCGATGTCCGACTCACCCGTGAGGATTGCCGCCCCCATGCCGATGAAGTACATCCAGCAGCTGATAAGACCGTAGACAACAGCGCTGACGGCGGCAGCTGCGGCGGGTTTCTCCGCCTCGCGCGTATAGTCCGAGATGAGCGGCAGCCACGAGAGAGGCATTGCAATCGACAGCTCGAGCGCCATCGCAAAGCTCATTGCCTCGCCCGCAGGCGAGGACTCCGCCGCGCCCGAGCCGCCCATGATGACGGAGCAGAGGAGCACGGTGAGAAGGAAGAGCGCTGTCATCGCGACGACGTTCACGCGCTCAATGCGCAGGATACCGATGCGAATCCATACAATAATCAGAGCCCCGATTACGAGACACCAGATCCAATGCGATATCGCCATGACACTGCCCGCTGCAAGCGCGCCGTCATAGATCATGATGCTCGTCCAGCCGATGAGCTGCAGGACGTTCAGTGCAGCAAAGAGGAGTCCACCGCGCGCCCCGAACGCCATCTTGACCGTCTCCATCGCGCTCCGCCGCGTCCGCGCGCCGATCAGCCCCGCAAGGAAGAGCAGCGCGCAGCCGATCACGTGCCCGACAACGATGGCAATACCGCCGTCGCGAAAGCCGAGCGGCGCAAAAAACGTGCCCGTCAATATCTCCGCGAGCGAGACGCCCGCACCAAACCAAATCAGCGCATTCGCGCCGAGTCCTGTCCTCTTTTCCATGATGAACCTCCTTCTTATCTGCTCAAAACGCCCCTTCCACCATGCTTCGCATGGTCCCCCTCCCCCGCTTCGGCGGGGGAGGCTTTGGGATACGGTAGTCAGCTTCCCCCGTCAGAACGGGGGAAGTGGCGAGCATCGCGAGCCGATAGGGGCGCCTGTAGTTTAGGCGACTCTCTAGCGATAAAAACGCGGCTATGCCAATGACATAGCCGCGCTGCGTGCGTGTTTTCCCTACGTTGGCATTATCCAAATCAGGTCGTGGGTCGGGACGCATTGTCCCCTCTCAACCGCCGCATGGCAGCTCCCCTATTCTATTATACTTGCTCTTACTGTGCGCTCATCGACAGCTCGATGAACTTATTACCAAGCTTCGCCTTCTGCAGGACTTCCTCGGTGATGTCCGCGCCCGCCTCGACGATGACAACGCCGTTGTCCATCTTGATCGTACGCGTCGCCTTCTTGCCGAGCAGGAAGCGGCGATGACGATCCTCGTTCACGCGATCCGTACTCTTGTCCTCGGCGGGCTCTGCTGCTGCCGGCTCCTCAGCAGGTACTGCAGGCTCAGCCGTAGATGCCTCCTCTGCGGGAACCTCGACAGGCGCCTCCTCCACAGCAGGCACCTCTGCCGGCTCCTCAGCGGGAACCTCAGCAACAGGAGCCGCAGGCTCCTCCACCGCAGGTGCAGCAACTTCAGCCACCGGCTCAGCCGCAGCCTCTTCGACCACGGGCGCTGTCACAGCGGATGCCGCCGGTGCAGCCGCTGCGTCAGATTTTTTTCCGGCATCGCCCTCCGGGGAGATAACCGTAACTTCCTTGCCAAAGATAGAGACCTGATCCGCCGTCACCTCGGAGGTCGAGCCCTCGGGCGTCGTGATCTCGCATTTCTCAATATTGCCGTCATCGCCGATAAAGATCTCAGTGATCGTGCCCTGAATGACACCCGTGCGCGTGATCGCCTTCGTGCCGATGACGCGGATGTTGTCGTCGAGCAGGGTCTCGAAATCGCCTGCCGCATCGAGCGTCAGGATGTTCTCGCTGTTGTTGATCGTGACGGCATCTTCGCCGACTGCAATGACATTATCGTAGGGAATGAGCTTGACTCCGCGATACCAGTCCTCGTCCTCAATCGTGATTGCCGCGACAACGCGGTTCGGTGCATCGATGAGAAGGGTCTTGCTCATGCCGAGCTCGCGCCCTTCTGTGATGCTGATGACGGGAAGTCCCAGAATGTCAACGCTTTTCTTCATGTGTATTCCTCCATTTTACTATAAAATGTCAGGTGTTCGGCTCCTCGGCGCGCCGATCTGCCTCGGCGAGAATCTCCTTTGGAACATCACCAAAGGGGAGCGAGGGCGTTCCCTGCGCCGCGAGCATATGAGAAACGACGGTCAGGGCTCTGCGGGAGCGCTCAAACTCCTGCGCCATGACGGCGTTCTGTGCAATGATGGGAAGCGCGCGCGCCTCGTCAAAGAGGCGGAGCGCCGCATCGTAGTCCCCGCGTCGCTTGTAAAGCGTCGAGAGCTCGATGATGAGATACGGCATATAGGAGTCATCCGGATAGCGCGCAAGCGCTCTGCGATACGCCGCAATGGCACGCAGCGGCTCGCTCTCCGACGCCTCGTATGCAATATCCAGCAGTGCATCCAGGCTCTCCGCTGTCAGCTCCGGCAGCTGTGTCAGCTGCGGCTCAGGAAGCGTCTCCGTGGGGAGCTCGCACTCCTGCGTCTCGGCGTAGACCGCCGGTGCAAGCGCGGGCACACGATCCACCGTCGGCGTCTCTGCCTCCGGCTCTGCCGCGAGCGCCTCCTGCATTTCGACCGTCTGCGCACGTCGCCCTGCACGCGCCGTGAGAAAGCGGTTGTAGAGCGTTACAATGAGTCCCGCACCCGCAATCAGCGCGCCCATCTGCATATAGTAGACCTCGGTGAGCGGCGGGCGCAGAGCGATCAGCCCCGCAACGACGCCGATGCTTATCAGGACGGCAAAAATGAGCGAGGAAAGGCGAATCTGCTGCTGCAATGCCGTCGCCCCCTTTTCACACGACCAACCCCCGATACAGCGGGCATACTGATAGGTATTCTAAGACGATTTCGACATGAACGCGCAAATTCCTTCTTTGGATACCGTAAATATTAAAAAATTTCGCCGCTCTTTTTCCAAAACTTTTTTCTTTCGGCTCTTTTTTCATTTCTTATTTTATAGTATAATGGCTGTGACATTCATTCGCGTGCGCAGATGCAAGTCGTGTGCGTGAGGGGAATATAGGCTGATTCACTAACGGATGGGAGAGGTTCACATGACGCAGGAAACAGTGATGATCGAGAACAAGACGGGCATTCATGCACGTCCCGCATCGGTGTTCGTTCAGACGGCAACGAAGTTCAAGTCCAAGATCCAGATCGAGGCAAAGGGCAAGAAAGTTGACGCCAAGAGCATTCTCATGCTGATGAGCATGGGGCTTGTCAAGGGCACGGAGCTCACCATCATCGCCGAGGGCGAGGACGAGGCAGCAGCCGTGAAGGAGCTCGCAGATCTCGTCAACTCGAAGTTCGGCGAAGAGTAATCGGATAACTACGGGACGCCCCGAGGTTTTGCAGTACACTGTTTGCCTCGCGGCGTTTTTTCATAGGAATAGGGAGGGTGTTAGATATGGCGGAAACAATCCGTGGAAAAGGCGTCATCTCCGGGATCGCCGTCGGCAAGGTCATGCTCGCAGGGCAGAACCTCGACGGCTATCTTGCAGCCTATAAGCCCGGCTCCGTCGCAGAGGAGCAGAGCAAGGCGGAGGCGGCACTCGTCGCCGTCACCGAGACTCTGCTCGCGACCATCGAGCGTCTGCGCAAAGAGGAGCAGGCGGAGCAGGCAGCCATCCTCGAGGCACATCGCATGATGGTACAGGATCCGATGATGGCGGAGAACATCAAGGCAAAGATCGATGCATCGGGCAGCGCACCGCAGGGCATCCTCGACGCGGCGAACGAGCAGGCACAGCTCTTCGAACAGATGGAGGACGAGTACTTCGCCGCGCGCGCGATCGACCTGCGCGATGTGGGCAAGCGCATCGCCAAGTACGTCCTCGGCGTCAAGGAGCCTGAGATCGGCGCGGGTCAGGTCATCCTCTGCGGCGAGGAGATCGAGCCGTCCGTTGTGGCGGGGATGCCCACGGAGCAGATTGCGGGCGTCATCCTCGGCTCGGGCAGTGCAACGAGCCACGTCGTCATCATCGCAAAGGCGCGCGCAATCCCGACTGTCCTCGGCATCGGCGACAAGATCAACCTCATCCAAGACGGCGATGAGCTGATTCTCGACGGCAGCCGCGGCGACATCATCATCCGTCCGACCGAAACGGAGCGCGCACTCTATCAAACCAAGATCGAGGAGCAGAAGAAGCTCGCGGCGCACTACGCGGCACTCAAGGATCTCCTGGCTGTGACGAAGGACGGCGTGCGCATCGAGCTGACGGCGAACATCGGCACGCATATGGACGTGGACAACGCGCTCACATACGGCGCGGAGGGCGTCGGCCTCTTCCGCTCCGAGTTCGTCTTCATGGGCTCCACGACAATCCCAAGCGAGGAAGACCAGTTCAAGGCATATCGCGCCGCTGTCGAGAAATGCGGCGGCCACATCTGCGTCATCCGCACGATGGACATCGGCGGCGACAAGCCCCTGCCCTACCTCAACATCGACCCCGAGGAGAATCCGTTCCTCGGCTACCGCGCACTGCGCATCAGCCTCGACCGTCATGACCTCTTCCTCCCACAGATCAAGGCGATCCTGCGCGCAGGACTCTACGGCAAGGCGGCGATGATGGTGCCGATGGTCATCAGCGTCAGCGAGATCCAGCGCGTACTGAAGCTCGTCGAGCAGGCAAAGGTCGAGCTCGCCCACGAGGGCAAGGAGTACTCCGACGACGTGCAGATCGGCATCATGGTCGAGACGCCCGCCGCCGCTGTTGTCTCCCCACTCCTCTCCCAGTACGTCGACTTCTTCAGCATCGGCACGAACGACCTCATCCAGTACACGCTCGCGGTCGACCGCGGCAACGCACAGATCGCGAACCTCTACAACCCGTTCAACCCCGCCGTCCTCCGCCTCATCCAGCGCACGATCCAGAGCGCGCGCGAGCGCGGCATCTGGGCGGGCATGTGCGGCGAGATGGCGAGCGACCCGTACGCCGCCGTCATCCTCCTCGGCATGGGCATCACGGAGCTCTCCATGAGTGCGCCGAGCATCCCGCGTGTCAAGGAAATGATCCGCTCCGTCACCTCGACGCAGGCAAAGGAACTCCTCGCCGATGTCATGAAGATGGAGCACGGCGTCGAGATCCGCGCCTACCTGCACAAGATGCTCGAGGGCTCGGACGCAAGCACGGGGATCTGATTGTTGCTGCAGTCACAGACATCTGCGCACATATAGCTCATACTGTAGGCGTGTGTTATATTTGATATGAAAAGACTCCTGCTGCGCCTCGGTGCAGCAGGAAATTTTCATTTGGAGAGTGCGATGAAACTATCCATCGACACCGACGCCTGTGTCTCCTGCGGCATGTGCGCGGAGCGGCTGCCCGACGTCTTCCGCATCGACCGCGTGGCACGCGCTGCGGTTATCGTGCGCCAGCCGCGGCCCGCCGAACAGGACGATGCCATCGAGGCGGCGGAGGACTGCCCTGCGGGCGCGATTGTTTTAAGGAAGCACTGATAAAACCAGCGTTTCCCTATCTTTTTTTCGTGGAAAATACGTGAGAATGTGCTACAATAGAGAAGGGTTTTCGACTGTCGTTTCTGTTTCGGGGGGAATCTGCAATGACGGAATTGAAGTTGGAGCCGTTCGGCACAATGCCGGGCGGGGATCGGATCGATCTCTACACGCTGACGAATGAGCACGGCACACGGGTCGCGATCACGACCTACGGCGCGCGCCTCGTGAAGTTCGAGCGGCTCGTGCACGGCGCGCCGCTCGACATTGTGCTCGGCTATGAGACGGGCGAGGACTATGTCGCTGACACTGCCTCGATGGGTGCCATTGTCGGACGCCACGCGAATCGCATTGCGGGCGGGCGCGTCACGATCGCAGGGCGCCCCTATCAGCTCGAACTGAACTCGGGCTCACACAAGCAGAACCACATCCATGGCGGCACAAGGGGGCTGCACTATCACCTCTGGACGGCAGAGATCGTGGACGGCGGCGTAGAGTTCACCGCGATCAGTCCCGACGGAGAGGGCGGCTACCCTGGCAATTTCGAGGCAAAGGTCGCCTATCGTCTCACGGACGATGACGCACTCCACATCTCCTATCGTGCTGTCAGTGACGCGGACACGATCTGCAACCTCACGAACCACGCCTACTTCAACCTCGAGGGGGCGACGGCGGACAGCGTGCTCGATCACGAGGCGGAGATCTATGCGGACGAGTTCACGTGGGCGGATGCAGAGTCCCTGCCCGACGGGCGCATCCTCACGGTGTTCGGCACGCCGATGGACTTCACAACGCCGCACCGCATCGGCGAACGCATCGACGCGGACTACGACCAGCTGCAGATGGCGGGTGGCTATGACCACAACTGGGTGCTACGCGGCGACATCGCACCCGAGCCGTATTCGCATCTGAAGAAGGCGGCGCGCGTCACCTCCGCGAAGACGGGGCTTGCCCTCTCCTGCTATACGACACAGGTCGGCATGCAGTTCTACACCGGCAACGCCCTCGCGAAAAAGCCCCTCATCGGCAAAGGCAGCAGGCAGTTCCCACGGCGCGGCGGCTTCTGCCTCGAGACGCAGTTCTTCCCGAACGCGCCCGCGAATCCTGCATTCCCCCAGCCCGAACTGCGCATGGATGAGGTCTGGGAGGCGGAGACCGTCTACAAACTCGATAATTTATGAGGAAGGAAAAGGGTGTTATGCGAAGCTAACGACTTCGTATAATTCCCTTTTCTATCTTTTTCTATCTTTATGATCACATCTCATCTATAGCAGATACTTATAACAAGTCAATTTTTTCAATTACTCATTTATATAAAACAGCTAGACTTTTCTATCAAAGAAGCGTAAGATAGGAGTTATAAAGACTTCTGCTCACAAAAATTAAGGGAGGATTGACTAAATGAATATTCATGAGTACCAGTCCAAGCAGGTTCTGCGCGAGTTCGGCGTGAACGTGCCGAACGGTCTGCCGGCGTTCACCGTCGACGAGGCAGTCGCAAACGCAGAGAAGCTTGGTTCCCCCGTCATCGTTGTCAAGGCGCAGATCCACGCAGGCGGCCGCGGCAAAGCGGGCGGCGTCAAGATCGCAAAGAACGTGGATGAGGTGCGTGCCTACGCGCAGGAGCTTCTCGGAAAAGTCCTCGTCACGCACCAGACCGGCCCCGAGGGAAAAAAGGTCGGACGCCTCCTGATCGAGGAAGGCTCGAAGATCAAGAAGGAATACTATCTCTCCTTTGTCGTTGATCGCCAGACGGCGAGCATCGTCATGATGGGCTCCGAGGAGGGCGGCGTCGAGATCGAGAAGGTCGCGGCGGAGACCCCCGAGAAGATCATCAAGGAGTACATCGACCCCGTCATCGGACTCGCCCCGTTCCAGGCAACACGCATGGCATACGCGATCAACATCCCCGCACCTGCGATCCGCAAGGCGGCCGCACTCATGCAGGGACTCTATGACGCATTCATCGGCAAGGACTGCTCGCAGGTCGAGATCAACCCGCTCGTCGTCACCGAGGACGATGATGTCATCGCACTCGATGCGAAGCTGAACTTCGACGACAGTGCACTCTTCCGCCATCCCGACATTGCAGAGCTGCGCGACGAGACCGAGGAGGATCCGAAGGAGCGTGAGGCTGCGGCTGCGGGGCTGAACTACGTCAACCTCGGCGGCGATGTCGCGTGCATGGTCAACGGCGCAGGCCTCGCGATGGCGACCGTCGACATCATCAAGCACTACGGCGGTGAGCCCGCGAACTTCCTCGATGTCGGCGGCGACTCAGAGCCCGAGAAGATCGCAAAGGCGTTCAGCATTATGCTCGAGGGCGGCCAGGCAAAGGGCATCTTCGTCAACATCTTCGGCGGCATCAACCGCTGCGACAACATCGCGAACGGCATCATCGAGGCGGCAAAGATCATCTCCACGGATGGGAAATCCCTCCCCGTTCCCGTCGTCGTGCGCCTCGAGGGCACGAAGGTCGAAGAGGGTCGCGAGATCCTGAAGAACACACCGATCGGCAACGTCTTCCCCGCGCCCACGATGGAAGGCGGCGCAGAGCAGATCGTCAAACTCGTTGCCGTGGCAAAAGCCTGATCGAAAGGGAGGTCATACAATGTCAGTTCTGATTGATAAAGATACCAAGGTCATCGTACAGGGCATTACCGGCAAGGCTGCCATGTTCCACACGAAGCAGATGCTCGACTACGGCGCGAAGATCGTCGGCGGCGTCACCCCCGGCAAGGCAGGTCAGCAGGTCGAGGGCGTGCCCGTATTCAACACCGTTGCGGACGCAGTCAAGGCAACGGGCGCAACCGCCTCTGTCGTCTACGTCCCCGCGCGCTTTGCGGCGGACTCCATCCTTGAGGCGGTCGACGCAGAGCTCGATCTCGTCGTCTGCATCACCGAGCACATCCCCGTGCTCGACATGGTGAAGGTGCGCCGCTATATGCAGGGCAAAAAGACGCGCCTCGTCGGCCCCAACTGCCCCGGACTCCTCACCTCCGGTCAGTCGAAGCTCGGCATCACGCCCGGCTCCGTCAGCAAGCCCGGCCACGTCGGACTCATCTCGCGCTCCGGAACACTCACCTATGAGGCGGCATTCCAGCTCACGAACGCGGGCATCGGCCAGACGACCACCGTCGGCATCGGCGGCGACCCCGTCAAGGGCACGGACTTCATCGACGCGCTCCAGCTCTTCAAGGACGACCCTGACACCTACGCTGTCCTCATCATCGGCGAGATCGGCGGCACGGCGGAGGAAGACGCTGCAAAGTGGATTCAGGAGAACATGAAGGACAAGCCCGTCTCCGCATTCATTGCGGGTCGTCAGGCGCCTCCGGGCAAGCGCATGGGTCACGCAGGCGCGATCATCTCCGGCGGCAAGGGCACGGCAGCGGACAAGGTTGCAGCCCTCAATGCGGCGGGTATCCCCGTCGCGGATACCGTCGCCCACATCGGCGAGACGATGGTGAAACTCCTCAAGGAGAAGGGTCTCTACGACAAGTGCCACACCTGCTGAGGTAAATAACGGCAATACGAACGCCCCCGCAATGCGGGGGCGTTTTTGCATGCGCAAAATTTCCTCAAAAAAACTTTGAAAACCTGTCATTTATGACAGTTACAAAAAATTCAAAAGTATGCTACAGTAATATTAGTATGCGACAACTTACACATAAATGAGCTCTTTCGCAGCTGGGGCATCGGAGACGCGCGGATGAACAACGGTGTCCTCCTGCTGATTGCAAAGGACGACCGCGCCTTCCGCATCGAGGTCGGCTACGGGCTCGAGGGCGCAATCACGGACGACTACGCGGGCAGCGTGCTCGATGCGATGACCCCCGCGTTCCGCAACGAGAACTACTCCGCGGCAATTTTGCGGGCGTATGGTGCGCTCGCACAAAAGGCGGCTGCGGAGTACGGCGCAGAGCTTGCGGGGCTCGGTGCTGCGCTCGGCATCCCGGCAAAGCCCGCGCATCTCGGCAGCGTGGCGGATTTCGGCGACCTCCTGTTGCCGGAGGACGCCACATAGATTGAGAAGATGGGCGAGGATCTCATGAATGCGACGGGCGCACAGCTCATCCTCGTCACCATGCCGACGCTGAGCGGCGTGAACGATCGGCAATCTGCAGAGCAGCTCCTTGCGGGCTGGCATCTCGCGGATGCAGCGCAGGGAAAGAGAGTCCTGCTCCTCGTCGCAAAGGAGGAACGCACGGTCGGGGTTTTCTACGGTTCCGCACTGGGGGCTCTGGACCAGAGTCACGATACGGTATATGCAGAAAATCGCATTCGATCCGAGTTTTCCATGGACAAGGACGATCTTTCCGAACAAATACGAAAGAGCTATGGCCTGCTTGGCGTGCAAATATGCGAAGCAGCCCATGTCACCGTGCCGGACTCGATTGACGAGGGATCCAGTGCCCCTTTCTACCATTATGTAGGTGGATTCCTCATCGCGATTCCTATCCTCCTGCTCATCCTCTGGATTGTGGGGCCGGTGTTCGGCCTTGCTGTGCTCTCCCTATCCGTCCTGCTGAATCTCCTCACTTCAGGAAAATACAGCGGCGGAGGGGGTTCCGGGAGAGGCGGCGGCTATGGTGGCTACGTTCCCGAGGTGAAGTTCTGATGTAATTTCAAACCGCGAAAGGATGAGAACAATGCTCCATACCTACGCTGCAAAATGCGCACTTGCCGCCCTCACAGCCCTCTCCATCTGCACAAGTGCAGCATTCGCCGCGCCCGCAGTCCCAGATGCAGAGGCACAGCTGGATGTAATCGCGCGCTCCCACGCCCTAAAGGCGGAGATTGACACAGTCCGCATCCGCAGCCGCGAAAATATGACCGCATATAAATTCTGCGCTGCCGTCACGGATCTTGACGACGACGGACGGCTCGAACTCCTCATCAGCCGCCGGACGCTCAGCTATGAGCCGCTCCTGCGTGCGGGAAACGAGATCTCAGAGGAGCAAAAAGAAGGTCTCACAGAGCTTGCGGAGATGTTTCCCCGCTATATCCACGGTGCGGCTTATGAGATCAACGCGGACGGCACACGTCTTGTGCCGCTTGACATCGTGGACAGCAGGACGTCTGCAGAGCTCCCCTATAAGGGCGGCGGCTTTCCCGACCTCATGAGCATCCATGTGCGGCCGACAGGGGTAAACGGCACTCCCGTCTATTTGGCATCTGCCGCGCGCATGACCGGCGAGAGCACCGTGGAGGACGGCCAAGAACGCTACGGCATCGTGGGCGAGGGGTACACGATCCGCCTTGAGGGCGGCGTGCTCATCGTTGCGCAGACGAGCATCACCAAGGGGACTGCCGGGGTCTACGGAGCATACGTCGAGCCGTACTATACATGGAGCCAGGATCTCATCACAGGCCATACGTACGATCCGAGCAGCATTCCGCCCGAGATCCGCCACACCGATGACGGCCCCACGCTCGATCCCATCTCATGGGAGTATCTCGAGCAAAATCCGCACGAAGCGCTCACATCCTCATGGTACAGCTGGACGCACGACGGAGCGGTGGTCAGAGGATGAGCGCACGAACCGCCGCACCGTAATCCATTGTACGAAAGGAGGATCCCCATGAAACACTTCAAGAAAGGACTGCTCGCAGCAGCTGCACTCCTCGTTCTCAGTGCGGTCACGGCGTCCGCCGCTGCTGCCCCCTATGCCTCATCCTCTACTGCAGCGCAATCAAGCATCCCGCCGATGCGAATGCGCAGCTGAAGATCATCGCCGAGGCAGAGCCGCTCTGGAAGGACGAATTCGTCGCTCGGTGGGACGCAGGGCAGACACCGCAGCCCCACCTCATGCGCTTCAACCGCCGTCTGACGCACATCGCCGTCACCGACCTCGACCACAACGGCAGGCTTGAGCTATTGTTTCGCCATGCGATGACGCTGATGGATATATCCGGCCCCCATGCGGCGGGTGTTGTGGATATCCCGATTGATATCAGCCTGTCCGCCTACGAGATCTCTGCGGACGGACGGCTCGAACGCCTCCGCGCAGAGAACGGCTACGATTGGCCCGATCTGATGAACCTCCACCCCCTCAGTGAGATTGACGAGCACGGCACGCGCTGGCATCATGTCCGTACCGTGACCGTCTCCCGGAGCGATTACTTCACGGGCAATGCCCCTTCTTACACCTATACAGCGTCCTATCAGCGCGTCGCCCTCGACCATGGAACGCTGCGCTGTCAGCTGCTCGCCGTGGAAAAAGGTAGCTATCGGGACGTGGACAGTCCCTCCACCTGCAGGAAAATCAACGTCTCCGCCAGTGTCTTTGACGGCGATCCCGCCCATACGAATATGAGTGAACGGGAATTTCAGCAGACCGATCTGTATCAGACCTTTGACGAGGCACTCCTGCCGCCAAGCTCCATCCGCTGGGTGAGCGGCGACGAACTCAACCGCGACCCGCAGGAAGCCCTTGCCGCCTCGTGGGCAGGCTTTGTCTACGGCGCATTGGAAGGAGCAAAAGGATGAACGCATGGAAAAAAACCATCATCACGGCACTTGCCGCATTCTCGCTGACAGCATCCGCCTCCGCCGCCCCCGCAGCGATCGACACCGAAGCGCAGCTCGATGTCATGGCGGCATCGGGTGTGATACAGGAGGAGATCAACACCCTCTATCACACATGGGACGGCATCCTAAAGAGCGGCATGGCGAAGCGCAGTCACTACACGTTCTATGCCGCCGTCACCGACCTCAATCACAACGGACGACTCGAGCTCCTCATCAGCCGGCACTTCCTGAACAGAGATCCACTCTACTATGCGGGGGACGGCATCTCAGAGGAACAGAAAAAGGGCCTCAAATACCTCTGCGACAACTATCCGAGTCAGATCTACGGCGCAGCGTATGAGATCAGCGAGGACGGGACAACGCTCGAGCCGTACGCTATCAATAATGCGAACACACAGTTCCCCGACCTCACGCGTCTCCACATCCGAGGGAAAAATACGGACGGACACTACATCTACATGGTCGATACGCAGCGGATGCCGCGCGACGAAAGCTGGACGAGCGCAACGGATCGCTACGGCATCGTATACGATGCCCAGATTCTCTGGGCCGACGTCGACCTTGGCGTCGGAACGAACGCCCATGCGGAAGGGACTGCAGGTATCTACGGCGAACAGGTCGAGCCGTTCTACACCTCGATGCAGCTCCTTTATCTGAACAAGGACGTCGATCCCTACGGCAGCGAGGCCGAGGCGTTCCTACGCAACCGTCTCGACAGCGGACGCCGCGTGAGCTTCGTCTCATGGCAGGCACTCGATGCGGATGCACGTGCCGCCCTCGCCTCCTCGTGGTACGGCTGGTCGTACGAAAACTAATCGCAACATACAAAAGCAGCGATCTGCATGCTCTTGCAAATCGCTGTTTTTGTATATCTCACATCTCCTCTGCCCGCGCAATTCGGTGCAGGAGAACACGGGCGCATTCTGCCGCGCGCACAAAATCTGCCCTTGTCAAAACAAGCAGAACATAGTCCTCGTTGTTCATATCCATCGCAGCAAGGACATGATCGTGCCAATGCGCATTCACATCCTTGCTCCAGACAGAAATCCCGTCCGTCTCACCGAGCATATCCCCGTCAACAGCAAGTCCCGTGCCTGCTGTCAGCGACTGCACGGCAGCAACAAAATCCTCCCGCTCGCTCTTCCAGTCGAGCGCCACTGCCCTGCCGCTGCGCACCAGTTTTTTGCAAAGACCCTCCCACGCAGTGTCGATGCCTGTGGAACCTCTCACCTGTAACTTTTTTTGCAGCTGCTTCGTATATGCGACATCCACGCACAGAATATTGGCAAACGCAGCGAATGTGTCCGCAATCGCTTTTGGATCGTCTTCGGTCGGCTCATATTCCGCGACATCGGGAAGCACTCTTTTTTGCACGAAGGCCTTCATGATCTGCGCCGCATCGTCATACGAAAGTCCCGCGCGACAGTATCTTTTTCCCTCCATTTCCAACAGCAAATTCACCTGATCGGCAGTCGCCCCGCTGATTGCCTTCATCGACGTGCAGCCCTCGACCGCCTGCGGCGGGCAGATCTCCACAAACATATTGTATCCGTCCCGCATGGACTTCAATTCGTTCTCGATCCCCACAATATGAAAGCCGTGACGGTTCATCGAACTGCACTTCAGGCACCAGTCTTCATAGGTGCTGAACATCTTTGCCTGAATCCAATGATATAAGCGCATCAGCGGAATCCTCCCCATATATTCGATGCCGTTACCTTACGATATTTCAGCGGGTGGGTCAAGCACAAGGATACACGAACATCATTTATTTTTGATAAATCCTCTTATAAGAATTGATTTCACTTCTCAACTGCGTTATAATAAGGTCAGAATCCAACAGGGGAGTTTTCCCCTCTCTCATATGTTCACAACTAGGAGGTATGTCCAATGAATCAACAGCAGCTCAAACGCATGACCGAGGACAAAGGCTTTATCGCCGCACTTGACCAGAGCGGCGGCTCCACGCCGAAGGCACTCAAGGCGTACGGCGTCGACGAGAGCGCCTATCACGGCGAGGAGGAGATGTTCACGCGCGTCCACGAGATGCGCACCCGCATCATCAAGAGCCCCTCGTTCGACAAGAGCCGTATCCTCGCGGCAATCCTCTTTGAGAACACGATGGATCGCAAGATCGACAGCCTCTTTTCCGCTGATTTCCTCTGGAATCAGAAGGGCATCGTCCCCATCCTCAAGGTCGACAAGGGGCTTGCCGACGAGAAGGACGGCGTTCAGCTCATGAAGCCCATCCCGGGACTCGACGAGCTGCTTGACCGCGCAAACGAGCGTCACATCTTCGGTACAAAGATGCGCTCCGTCATCAAACAGGCGAACCCCGACGGCATCCGTGCCGTCATCGACCAGCAGTTCGAGGTCGGCATGCAGATCGTCCACAAGGGACTCGTCCCCATCCTCGAACCCGAGGTCGACATCCACTGCCCCGACAAAGCAAAGGCAGAGGAGATCATGCTCGGCTGCATGAAGGAGCACCTCGCAAAGCTGCCCGCCGATGCCAAGATCATGTTCAAGGTCACCATCCCGACCGTCGACAACCTCTACGCAGAGATCATGAAGGACAGCCACGTCGTCCGTGTCGTCGCACTCAGCGGCGGCTACACCATGGACGATGCGAACGAAAAACTCGCCCGCAACCACGGCCTCATCGCCAGCTTCTCCCGCGCCCTCGCGCAGGATCTGCGCTTCTCGCAGAGCGACGATGAATTCAACGCCGTCCTCAAGAAGGCAATCGACAGCATCTATCAGGCATCCATCACCTGATGCCAGCCTGACAGTACTGTCCTTTCCCCTATATTCTCACGAACAATCCCCCGTCGCAGCTCTGCGGCGGGGGATTTGTTGTTAAAAATATTCTTCATCATCCCCCAGAATACCATCAAAGGCTCATGAAATACTCCTCGTCAATTTCATAGCTACGAACTTCACGGAGACCAATGTTGTATTCTGCCAGTTTTTGCAGCAGTTCCTCTCCATCGATCAGGTCTATTTGCTGTTTTCCGGGACTAACCGCCTCATCTCTCGCCGCCTTAGAAAAGGTGCCTGTTGTAATAAAAATACCTTTTTCAATATCTGTAGTCAATGATCCACGAAAGTCTCGAATGTCTGCTGCTCCTACAACACCCTTATATCGCTTGCACTGAAACGCCACATTGAATGTGAGAATGCCATTGACTTTCAACTTTCCATTCCCATCAATGCCGCCATCCCCCGATTTTTTTGTCACAGAGACTTGAGAAAATCCACATTCACGCAAGAGCCGTTGCGCTAATTTTTCAAATCCATAGGGGTTCATCTCCATGAGAATACCCGAAAGACGCCGTTCCCATGATCGGCCCTCATCCGACACGTCTGCTATTGTCAGCCCCTGTTCATTTGTATTGTCACCGAAATCATTTCTGTTGGGGGAAAGCTGTTGCCGCACAGTACGGATAATTTCATTTTTATCAATTTCTACCTGTTCCACCATTTTCTGATACTGAGGAGCAATTGACCATACGCCCCGAGCACTATTTTCGATCAACCCATATTTTTTCAAATATGTTCGCGCCCATTTTGCACGATATTCGAGCTCTGTCTCATTTCCAGTCTCTTTGTGTGGTTCATCAACTATTTCCTCCGATAACCCCAACTGCCTGATAATCTCTGCATCAATCTCACTATTGGTACCTGAGCCTCCTAATTGAACGAGAGCATACCATGTTGGTTCTATCAACAGTCGATAATCAGGGCATTTCGTCTGCTTTTTTTTGCGCGTCATATTCGATAATCCACCTCTCAAATCGATATACACTATATTCGACTTACAGAAACAGTTTACCTGCCTTTATTGTAGGAGAAATCATTCTCCCAGCAAAATGTCTGATTCCATATAAGAGCCATCAACTCCGATTTATAAACTATTACAAAAGTTGCTTTCTCTTGCATATCGGTCATAAATCGTCTAATATTGCCATAGCAACAATCAGAAATTAGGTGACGTTTATCAAGACATATAGCATTATCGATCTCTTTGCCGGCGCTGGAGGTCTTAGCCTTGGATTCCGACAAACCGGACGGATGAACATCGTCGCGGCGGCAGAGATTAACCCCAACGCAAGAAAGACATACAAACGAAACTTTCATGTAAAACAGCTCTATACAGATGTCTGCACGATTGATTATGCAGAGCTAAAAGCATCCGTCGGACAGATTGATATGGTGATCGGAGGACCACCATGTCAGGGGTTTTCCAATGCAAATCGCCAGCGTACCAGCCTGATCAATATGAACAATCGCCTTGTAAAAGAATACGTTCATGCAATCTGTACGTTGCGACCGACGGCATTCATCATGGAAAACGTCGCGGCACTGCGCTCAGAAGCTCACCGTTTCCTTGTAGACGAATCAGACCTGAGCAACGAGCGTACTATGAGACTGACGCTACGAGATGATTCCCTCGATATACTTCCTGCAAGGGCAGTGTTCAACGGCGCACTGGAATTTATGCGAACGTTTGACAACAACGATTCCTATTTTTGGGTAGAATCGTTCTATAAAACGATCCGAGCACTCTATCGTTTCCGTAAAAATCAAGATAAATTCGATGCCTCGTTACAAAAACATAGCTCGACACTCCTGCCACAGTTAAAACAACTCGCGCAGAGGGAGAAAACGGATGCGGCCTCCAGGCTCCTACATGAAAAGGATGCCGCCTTCGCAGAGAGACTGCTCACATACATAGCGCAACAAACCGACTTTTCCATGATGATACAAAGCATGGAGGAAGTACTTCTATTGCAGCATGCGTTCCGAAAATCAAGGGAGCTTGCACAAAATCGCATTCACATCTTTGACTATCGCGAAGAGAAAGGGGCTATTGTCGCCCTAGTCAAGTCCTATGCCGTACTTGACTACATCAAAATAATGTTGGATGCTGAGCCGCATAAATATACTTTGTACGAGCACACACTGAATGCGCTACACTATGGCGCACCACAGCGAAGGGAGCGCTTTATCCTCGTTGGATTATCACACAGTTGCCAAGCAGAATATACACCGCCAACAGCGCTCTATCATGAGGGCTTTTATCGGACCGTGCGCGATGCTATCGGCGATCTTCAGGAAATCCCTCCATCTGTTGATGTCGATAGTGATTCCATTAAACTCCCTCCACGGAGCGATGTCTCCGTGCTTGCAAAAAATCTGCGAGGAATGCGTCTTTACAACCATGTAGTAACAGCAACAGGCGATACTGCATTGACACGATTCCGTGCGTTACAGGAAGGTCAGAATTTCCACGATCTCGATTCCTCCCTCAAGACCACATATACCGATACCACGCGCACACAGAATACGATCTACATGCGTCTACGCTATGACGAGCCCTGCGGAACGGTCGTAAACGTACGGAAATCCATGTGGATTCACCCCACGCTGGATCGTGCAATCTCCATCCGAGAAGCGGCACGGTTGCAGACTTTTCCAGATTCCTTTATCTTTGAAGGGACAAAAGATGCCCAATATCAACAAGTTGGCAATGCTGTTCCTCCATTTTTAGCAAAGGCGATTGCACACAGTCTCCTTGACGTATTGGATCAACTGCCAGATGAATGAAAAATGGAGCGATTCGTCCGCATCGGATGAATCGCCCCATTTTTCATATTGCCTGTGTGAGCACCGAATTTATTTCTTTTACTTTTTCATATATTTTCTCATATATATGTTTTTCGGGCAAGCAGTCTAGAATGTATACGCCACCAAGGAGATTGAGATACTTTGCAAGCTCTCCGACAACATTTGTATCGATCCGCATCCCGTTGTTGTGCGCATCAATAACGGCAGACAGAAACCCGCGTGTGATCGATGGATTATTCGAAGTATTACGCTCCAAAACGTGCATGATGTAGTCCGCATTTTCGCATATGAACCGCGTCAACTCCCACGGATCATCTCGTCTCTCATCATGAGTCAAGCGGCCGATCCACCAGAGACGAGAAAGCGCATTACGTGTGAGGGATCGACGTGGCCCGAACCCAAAGAAAAAGTGCTGTGTGATATGAGGTACCGTACATTTTGCATCAACATCCCAACGATATTTGACGTATTTCCAAAACGGGCCAAGACAAAGCCCCGCCCACAATCGCTCATCCGATGCCTGCGACTCGGATAGAAACCGGAAGTTTTCATAGATGCGTTTCGCATTTTCCGCGTCTGTCCGAAATCCTTTTTCTGCTGACATATCAAGCACGACGTCCTGAACTTCCACAAATTTGCTATCCGTAAAGAGCGGGTGTTCCAGCTCCGCCTCCAACTGTTTTGACGACTCTGCCCGAAAGTGCTCTATCCACACTGAAAGATTCGTCTTAATGAGATCGATATTATCGTAGCTCACGAATTGAATTTTCATTCGTCATCCCCTCCGGAGAACCCCGCAAGCATCTTAAAGGCATCTGATACAGGCTCATTGATGAGGCTTTGTGCAAGACGCATCACATCCTGCTCCTCAAATTCTTCTGAAGAAATGTCACAGTCAAATTTTGTTGCAAGTGTTTTGGCTAAAACGCGATACCATAGATTCTCTGCGTTCTCTTCACGCTCCGACACAGATACTCTTTTCAACTCACCAAGGACATAGATGAGAGCTGGCACTATCGTCAGAGAGTTCAGCACTGCTTGAATTTGAGGTGTCTTACTCAGTTGCTTATAACTATAATAGTCATCCATAGGCAACTTAATGACAATCTTTCTGCCAGAGTAGTCCACCATCATGTGCTTACAAGTATCATCGGCATTTCGCGCGATACTGAATATGGACGGCATGTGCTCCAGTTCATCAACATCCTTTGAAATATGTACCGCTACCATCTTTCCGGATGCCATAATGCAGCCAGCCTCGATATCAAAGGAGATACCACGATAGTCCTCATGAAAATCCTCGCTGGAATATCCTTGAATATCCTCAACTGCCACGATAAACGAACAAATTTGAAGCGTCCCATTGAGGTGTTTATCGGAGAGCAGCTCACTAGCTATGACCTCTCCTGTCTGAAACACCTTACGAAAGCCCGTTTGTGCACATTCCATATGATAGACATATTTTGCCTGACCAGATCGGATCAGTTTTTTTAGTGCATCATTTGTTAGCTCTGCGGTGAAGTCAACGCGCAGGTGATATCCTTCTTTGCGGGGTTCAATCACGGCATTGAATTTTCCCGATTGATAATCATCGGAATAGGTGGAAAGAACCGGATAGGGATAGAGCCTATACTTTATTTCCATACCCTTTCACCTCCATGGGGCAGTAGTCATGATAGTCGATTTGAACATCAATCTTTAGCGGTTGCTGTCTCGTAAAGTTGATGTTTTGAATTTTGTTTCCCTCAACCGTCAGATTTGGATGTGTCGCGCAATGTGCTGATAGAATGTTAGCATCATATGCCTGGGATTCTGCGGACATGAATATCTCAATCACGCCATCACAGGCAGAGATCGCCGGTGTAAAGATGATGGTATACTTGCCCTCTTTCCGATCTCGAACCAGATTGCGGATATGACTTGCCGGAATCGTCGACAGTGCCTGTCTATGTTCTTTGGGAATATCACCACCACCATTACCTGCATGATGTCCGCCTCCATTACCGCCCCCGTTTCCTGCGCCCTGATCACCACTTCCCCCCTCACCCGGAAGCCCAGAAACCGAAATCTCTCCCGTATCATTCGGGTGCTGTGTCTCTGCCGTGTCTTCATCCTGTTCGCCCGACGACGGTGGCTTCACCTCAGTCACACGGGAATCAACATCATGGATGGTATCCAGGATACGCTCTTCCTTTTTCTCATTTGCCGCCTCTTCTTCCTGTTTTGCAGACAGATACTCTCCAACAGGGGGATCCAGTTCCTCCTCACTACTGTCATCCCGCATCTCATTCAAGCTCTCACGAATAAACTGAGAGAGTTGCTGCAACAGTTTTTTTGCCTTTCTCTGATTATCGGCACGCTCCACTTCCCATTCGAGATGTTGAGGATTCTCAAGGGTCCTCAGATACGTGTTGAGTTCCACTCCTTCGATATAGAGCACACCCGCAAATGGAATGATGCCGTTAATATGTCCTTTGTCCTTGATTTTCATCCCAGTCTGCCGAACCATCGCAACCCGACGATGAAACCCGGCTTCGATCATGAGGCGAAGTGTAACCTTTCCACAGGTTTCCGGATCCTCTGTAAACAGCTTTTCAAACGTACACACTTCTGTGCGATTGAGTAGCGTCTGATAGTATTCATCTGCGCGTTCACGAAAATAATCCTTATGCGACTCGACCAATCCGTCAAGCGTATCCTTAGAAATCTGAGTGCCATCCACGTCCACGACAAGAGTCCCATTGAAAACAGCGTATAAAAATCCATCCAAAATAGATGCTACCATCTGTTCTCGCCAATGTTCATCCCCATTAAATCCAAGGATGAAGATGTCCGTTCCATGTTGCCCCGCAAGGCGATGATACTCCGAGTCCAGAGAAATTTGCTCATAGACAGGTGCATTTTTTTCTCCCCCATAGAACCCGATGCCTTGTGTGATTTCCTCGCTTGCGTTTCGGAACGATGTGAGACGCGAAACACCTTGGTAAGCAGACTGATTGGCTGAATCCAAGGTGCTGTAGAACACGGTCCGAAATACCGAGCAGGCAAAAGGGGCATACTTCCCTATACCGAACGAGCCGCCATTGCTCCCGCTTTTGTCCGATGCACCGGACGACTTCGTCAAGTTGCACCACGCGGAGTTATATTCTTCTCGCGCTCCCGTGAGTCCGGTTGTATTGTAGTCACTAATGCGTAAGCAAGTGATTGCGACGTTGTTGGCGACGGAGAGTGCCGTCTCAAAAAAAGACTTTGCCCAATCCGTCGTTTGCCCAGACCAGAACGCCAGCGAACGCTTCAGTGCGTCGTATAACCCCTCGAAATCCGGAATGTCCGAAGGTGCAATCTGAAAAGCCTTAAATTCGATTTTCGTCGGCTGTCCGCTCTGATCATTGGCATCTAGGGAGTTCTGGCAAATCTCGCGTGCCAGAGATTTCATCGGCGTTCCTTTGAAAGTCTCAACGCCGGAATCCGCGATTCCAAAAATCTGCCCGAAATTATTGGATGGAAAGTTCCATTTGCGCTTCTGCCCCATATCAACCTACACTTTCTATGATAAGCCTTCAACATCTGCAACAACGACCTTCAACCCATTCGAGTTCTGTAATCTAGAATTCAATAGATTTCCCATTTCTAACATTGGGGGGCACTGCGCCGAAACAACCTTCATACCACAGATCTCTCTATCCCTACTCCACCGTCCACTCGTTGACGTTCCAGAAGAAACCGACACCGCGATAGCCGAGCAGGCGGTTCGGCGTGATGCCGTGGACGCGTGCGTTCGTCACGTAGATGAAGTCGATGTAGCAGATGTAGATATAGGGGAGGTCTTTCGTCACTTCTTCCTGAAAGAGCCCATAGAGGCGCATCCGCTCGGCGGTGTCGGTTGCGCGGCGGGCGGCAAGCAGGTATTCGTCCACGCGCGGATTCGAGTAGTGGCTGTCGTTCCCCCGCCCATTGGTCGAGAACACCTTATAGGTATGTGCATCCGGGTCGATCTCGTTCCCCACGCCGCTGAGGTATGCCATCTGCCCGTCCCAGTCGACCTTTGCGGGGGTCTCCACGGTACAGTGAATTCCGACCGCGCGCATCTGCGCTGCCACTACGTTGGCGATATCGATGCGGCTGTACTTGTCATTCTTCACGGTGAGGATGAATCCGACCTCCTCTCCGCCGCGTGTGTAGTAGCCGTCGGAGCCCTTCCTGCAGCCCGCCGCCTCGAGAATCTCCTGTACCTTCGCAGGATCATAGTCATAGTGCTCTACGTTCGGATTGTTGAAAGAACTGCGCTGCAGGGGGCTGTAGGCAGGAATCCCATGCCCGAGCAGAGCCTCATTGATGACTGCCGCACGATCGACGGCGTAGGCGATGGCAGGCAGCAGGTCGCGGTTGCGCTGCCAGTAGGGATGGGCGCAGTTAATCAGAATCGAGCCGTAGTTCGCGGTCTTCATCGCGTAGCAGCGGTAGCCATCCCTCCCCTCAAAGGGTGCCGCAGCCCGTGGTGAAAGCCGCGCCAGATCCGCCGACCCGTCGGCAAGCGCCTTTGCCTCGGCGGCATCGTCCGCCACGATCTTGACGACGAAGCGGTCGATCTTCGGTGCGCCGCGATAGTAGTCCTCATTCTTTACGAGAACGATCTCCTTGCCCGCCTCCCAGCTCTCCATGCGGAAGGGGCCCGTTCCGACGGGTCTGCGAAAGAAGCCCGTCGTTGTGAGATCCTGTCCCGCAAGGAGATGGGCCGGCAGGATCGGCTGCATCATGTAGTCGAGGAATGCCGCATTCGGTGCGGACAGACGTATGCGCACCGTCCGGTCGTCAACCTCCGTGATCTCACGCACCTCCTCGAAGTTCGGTGCATGGAGGGAGTCGACGAGCGGATTCTTAATCGCCTCGATGGTGAACTTCACATCCGCCGCCCGCAGCGGTTTCCCATCATGCCAGTGCACGCCCTCGCGCAAGTGAAATACGTAGGTATAGGTCTCGGGATCGTACTCCACCGACTCGGCGAGTGCGGGGACGATAGCATCGTTCTCGTCGCGGCGCATCAGCCCGTCGAACAGCAGCTGCCCGATCTCGGCGTGCTCATCCGCCAGTACATTGATCTCCTCGTAGTCCTTTGTGGCATAGACGAGCTGCGCCCCGTGCGCCTCATCGGCGCGTTCCCCGCCGCAGCCGCCCGCAAGTGCAAGCAGTGCAAACGCCAGGCACAAAAGCAGCAGCTTCTTCATCTCATTCCCCCCTTTATCAAAGCAAAATTATGATTGGTAGAGCTTCGTTATCCCCTTATTGTATTCCTGCTTATTGTCGTGCATTTTTCAAAAATTTTCGCTCCATGCTGCACTGAATCAAGAAGGAGCTGTACGTCGAAACTTTTCAGCTTCGACGTACAGCCCCACGTTAGGAAACGCTGATAAATTCAGCTTGCTCTCTTGGTACATCTTTTTTCCTGCACTCCGATGGAGCCCCCCTCCATAGAACACCACTCTGCGTCCAGTTTTCCTCCTTATTCAGCCGAAGAATCTACACCAATCTGACGGACTATTTTATCAGTGATTCCAAATTTTTGAGAGACTCCGTACCGCCTCCCGTGATAAATCGTTCCACATCTCCGCGGGTTGGATATGATGACTGCGCACCTCGCTTCTGTACCCCCAATGCAGCAAACGCATTCGCCCACCGAAGTGCATCTCTGACATTTTTCTCCCGTTCATACACGGCAGCAAAGCATCCAATAAAGGAATCTCCCGCACCGGTCGTATCCACTGCCTCTACCACAAATGCTGGAATCAATTCAGCTCCACCTGCATGCAGCCAAAGAACGCCCTTTGAACCGAGTGTTACAATAACATTTTTCATCCCCTGTGCAAGCAGAATTGCTCCCGCCTCCTGGATGGCATCCATCGTGTCGACCACATGGTTCGTGAGAATCTCCAACTCCGTCTCATTCGGCATGAAAAAATCGCAGCAAGAGATACGTGCCATATCCAGTTCCGTGCTGGCAGGCGCCGGATTAAGCAAAATAGGTACACCATGCTCCCGCCCAAAGGAAAAAGCATGATAAACGACATCGTAGTCGACTTCTAACTGCAGAATAATCATCGAACACTTCCGCAAATCCTCTGCTGCACGCTCAATATCTTGAACATTGAGCAGGGCATTCGCCCCCTTATGGATCAGAATGCGATTTTGTGCCGTATCATCCACCCAGATGCTGGCGGTTCCATTGGGAGCATCAACGTGCTTTATGTAATCTCCTCGGATTCCCTCTGCACGCAAATGTACATCGATATCCTGTCCGAAAACATCTGTGCCGACAGCAGTCAGCATCAGAATATCCGCTCCCATGCGTGCAGCAGCCACAGCTTGGTTGGCACCTTTCCCGCCATACGCGATCGAAAAATCCTTCATTGCAAGCGTCTCGCCCGGCTCTGGCATTCGCTGTACATAGGAGATTAAATCCATGTTGTTAGAACCAATCACGGCAATCATTCCGGCTTTCCTCCCGCTTCTCTAAGTTTTTGTGTGCTTTTTCGAATCTCGATGGTGGGATCAAGAATCACGCGCCGAGGTTTTGTGTGACGAGAAATCTCCTGCAGGATGAGATCCCCTGCTTTATTTCCCATGGTATATGCCGGCTGACGGATAGAGGTCAGCGGAACGGCGATAATCTGTGAGAAAAAGATATCGTCAAACCCCATAACGGAGATATCATCCGGAACTTCAACTCCCTGATCCTTCAAGGCATTGATCGCACCGTATGCCATCATGTCATTCAAACAGAGAATCGCAGTGGGAGCCTTTGGGAGAAGAACAGGTATGGAGGCATAACCGCTACGGTAACGAAAATCCCCTTCAACAATCAGCGCCGGGTCATAGGAAACCCCATGCTGTTCCAGCGCTGTCGTGTAGCCGCGCAAGCGATCGTCATTCGTCTTGAGCCCCAACGGACCACAAATACATGCAATACGATGATGTCCCAGTGAGAGCAAGTATTCCACGGCCATATAAGAAGCTTTGTAGTTGTCGATCGAAACAGTGCTGAACCCGCCAGGTTCGTTAAAGCAATCGATGAGAACGACCGGCCGATTCATCTTTCTGAGTGCCGAGAGCGTCTGTCTCTCTTTTTCCCCCAAGGTTTCCGATGACATGATCATAACCAAACCATCAACCATCTGAGTATTCATCATATTGACGGAAGACAGTTCCAAACGGTGCTTGTCATTGGAGTTGCCGAGCATCAGGTTATACTCATTTTCGTGGAGCTTGTCTTCAAGCCCCTTTACAATCTCCGAGAAGAATACGTTCGTGATATCCGGAATAATGAGACCGATGGTCTTCGTAATGTTTTTTACCAAACCGACGGCAAATTTATTCGGGTGATAGTCCATTTTCTTGGCTGTATCCTCGACCAGTTTGCATTTTTCCTCAGAAATACGGTGGGGTTTCCCATTAAGGACCAAAGAAACAGTGGTCGTCGAGAGCCCAGTCGCTTTCGCAACATCCTTCAGCGTTGTAGCCATCTTCCAATCCTTAGTCAAAATACGCACGCAGCAGTTCGTCATAGCAAACAACGGCAGCAAGATATTTATTCGTCTCAACGAACTCATCCGCAATGTGTGCGCAATCATCCCGTCCAGGGCCGAACTGAATGCATTGAAGTTTCGAGCAGTGACGAATGAAGATCGATGCATCCGAAAAAAACTTAATTCCCTTATGCATAGGCATCACCCCCGTGCATTTATGCACTATTTTCCGGAGGGATTGGACGGCAGATACCTCTGGGTCGATCGACACGGGACTCCGATCGTTCAGGACATCAAGGCTTATAACAGCACCTGTGTGCCCCCCACAGACCTCACAGCAGATGCGCTTTATCTGCTGCAGAGCATCTTGGTTCGACAGATTCGGAGTCGTTCGAATATCAAGTGTCATCGTACACCGATCCGCTACCATATTCTCCTTTACACCGCCGGAAATTCCCGAAAGCGTGCAGGTCGCGTGCCCGAGCAGTGCATGATGAACCCCCTCAACATATTTGCGTATATTTGTGTACGCTTCATAAGCAACATCAACAGCATTGACGCCTTTCTCAGGATAGGCACCATGTGCCGTCTGCCCCTGTACATTGAGTCTGACCCACAGCGCCCCCTTGGAGCATATACCGATCGCATTATCCGTCGGCTCTGCAATATATAGAATACCGCCTTGGAGCGGGAGCTCCGCCGCAATCGTCTCAGCTCCGAGTCCTGACGACTCTTCATCCGCCGTCAATGCGAGGTAGATATCTCCTCTGGGCGACTCTTCCCGCCGTGCAGCGGTGCGAAATGCGCAGAGCATTGCTGCGAGACCGCTCTTCATATCGCTCGTTCCGCGACCGTACAGGAGATCTCCCTTCTGTGTGAGCTGATCGGGCGGGAATGACCAACGCTCCGGATCACCGAACGGAACTGTATCCATATGACCGCAGAGAATCAAGGGAGGTTCCTTCCCCGTACCAACAATCTTGGAAACAAGACTGGCTCTGTCCTCTCCGCAGGGTACGATATAACTCTCAGCAACACTGCCGTCCAAAAGACCCTTGATTTTTTCAGCGAGCCGTTGTTCATTGCCCGGTGGATTTGTCGTATTGGTTTCGACAAGCATCTTTAGGACGGACAGTGCCTCATCACGATCCATCGTTTTTGCCTCTCTCAATTTGTCAGATAGTCAAAGATTCCCTTCCAGAGCACATTATAGCCTTCCCATGCAAGGAATTCCTGCGGCCCCCAGTGCGGCGCGCAGTCCGAGGTAAAGACGGCCGTCTTCCCCTTCCCGAACTGTCCGAATGCGACCAGAGGGTCTCCACCGATCGTAATGGGAACGTCACATCCCTCACGCGGAAGAACCTTGTTGTACCCAAGGAAATGCGGCCACGGATTTGGCAGGGAAGCCAATGCCGGATGTGGAGCCACAACCTGCGGAGTGATGCCCTCCGGATGCTCTGCGCGGTCGTCGCCGGGAACACAAACAATGGGGAGAATGTCCTGAACTGCGGTCTCTCCGTAACGCGCTTTCCCATCAATACCGGAGAACGACATATAACCGCCTACCATGAGGAAGGAGCCGCCCCCTTGAACATATTCCGCAATCGACTGGCAGCGGTTCGGAGCTTTGACACCGCGCTTAAAAGTATCATCCGAAAGCAACAGTGTATTCGAGCCGATATCGGAGAGCACAACGCATGCGTATTCAGAAAGTTCCTCTGCTGTACGGGGAAAGCGTTCCGCAACATACTGTCCTGGGAGATAGACGAGTTCATAACCGGCCTTATCAATCGCCTTCGCCAGGAACTCAATCCCCTCTTCATACACACTCGTCACAAAGGTGTCAAAGCCCTTCACATGGGTGGTAAAACTCGTCCACGATTCCCCCGCTACCAATATTTTCTTCATTTCCATAATAACTCCTCCTTATGCGCAATAATTCATTATCAAATTCGCATATATCTTTATGGCATCAAGGTATTGCTTGATCTCCACATACTCATTCACTGCATGGCACTGTGCAAGCCGTCCGGGACCGTATTGAAGCGTCGGACACCCCGCGATATTGCGCCACGTCCGAGAATCGCACCCGGCAGGAGAGCCAACAATACGGACAGGTTCGCCCATCGCTCGCTCATAGGAAGTCTTGAATGCATCGACAAAAGGATGTGCTAAATCCATCTCGAACGGATTCCCCGTCTGATAAATACTGATCTTCGGTCGATGTTCCCTGAGCCACTCATCGCCGTCTGCACAGCGCATTACGGTATCCGTATAGTCCTTGACGACCTCATCGTACGTCATGCCAGGAAGATAGTGCACGCAAAGCTGTATGCAGCAGTAGTTCGGAACCGTAGACCCCGCCTCACCGCCCTGAATAACACCGACATTCCCCGATGGAGGCGGAAGCAGAATATGTTTATGTGTCAGGAGCCAGCGATGTTCCAGTTCCTCCAGAGAGCGCATAATCTTGACAGTCTTATCGATGGCATTCACACCACCGATCTTCAAACCCGAGTGGACGGCAACACCCTCTGTCTCGATTTTGAAAAAGACCCATCCCATATGGGCGGCAACCAGTTCATAGTCCGTAGGCTCACATACAACGACGGCATCTGCCTTTTGCCCATGCATCGCCGCAACGAGAGAGCCGTTACCCCCGCCCTCCTCATCACAGACCGAGGCAAATTTGACCGTACCCGGCAGCTCAAGCCCCGCATCCTGTATCGCCTTGACTGCCATGACCGCTCCCATGAGCCCTGCTTTCATATCACAGGCACCGACGCCATAGAGTCGTCCGCCCGTGATGATGCCGCCATAGGGATCGTATTCCCATTTCTCTGGATCACCGACGGGCATCGTATCAATATGACCGTTGAAGAGAATGCTCTTCGATCCGCAGCCGGTAAATTCCGCATAGACATTGAACCGATCATCATAAGCATGACCGAGATTTCCCTCATGATATTTTTCCCGACACGCTAGGATGACATCTTCCGTCAGAGGATCCTCAACGATACGAGAAGCTCCCATGGAGGAAAACAGCTGCTTCATATACAGCTGTCCCTCTTTTTCACGTCCGCCGCCGATGCCGTGCTCTATATCGTGCGTATCGATCTTCACCAACTCCACGAGATACTTCACATACTCATCTGCGTGTGCATCAATGAATTTCATCAGTTTATCCATGCGGGACACATCTCCTCTCCTGTAGATAGGACACGAATTCCGAGCGATGAAGGATTGTTTTCTCTAACCCGATCTTATGGGCAATCGCTCCAATCTGTGGTCGCGTAATTCGTGCCTCTTTGATAATGTCATCACGGCTGAATATATCCTCCGGCCGCCCGTCCGCGATAATATGCTTATTCGCCATGACAACAACACGCTCAAACGCACTGACAACGAACTCCATATCGTGCGTTATGACAACGACCGCCGTATTCTCTCGCTGCAGATGGTCCAAAATATCGCACAGGATCGCAATATGCCAGCAATCCTGTCCTGCAGTGGGCTCATCCCAGATCGTATAGCGCGGCTTTGTCGCAAGTACCGCCGCGATCGTTACAAATTTTCTAGTAGAGTAGGAAATATCAAAGGGGTTCATATCTCTGCACTCTTCGAGCCCTGTGAGGCGCAGAACTTCTTCCGTGCGCCGCCCGATCTCATCCTCCTCCATGTGAAAATAGCGCGGCATATACTCGATCTCTTTCACTACTGTACTGTTGAAAATCTGCTCATCCGGATTCTGAAAGACATACCCCACCATTCTCGCAACTTGGGCAGTCGTCCGATCCTTGGTATTGATGCCGTCCACCAGAACATCTCCCTGTGTCGGTCGGTTGAGCCCATTCATCATCTTGACAGCTGTCGTCTTTCCTGCACCGTTCTGTCCAACAATGGCGACGCGCTCACCGGGCCGCACGGTAAGGTTCAGCTGCTCATTTGCCAAAAATCCGTTCGGATAGGAGAACGAAACATCCTTCAGTTCAATACCTTCCATTAGAATCCCCACCCTTCGCGGATCATGCGACAGCATTCCTCATCTGTAATCGGAATAGAGGGCAGCGGAACCCCAGCCTCTGCCAATTCGTATGCCAGCTGCGCAACCTCCGGCAGCTTCACGCCGAGTGCAGGAAGCCCAACATCAGACAGAACTTCCTGAGTTGTCCCGCATTTTACGATACTGCCGTCTTTAACAACAAGAACCTCATCACAGTAGGCCGCAATCATATCGATTTTGTGCTCCACGAGAATAATCGTCTTATCTCGTTTCTTCAGCTGCTCAATGATCCGAAAGATCTGCTGTGAGCCTTCTGGATCCAGTTGCGACGTTGGCTCGTCAATGACGAGAATATCGGGATCCATCACGATGATTGAGGCAAATGCGACACGCTGCCGCTGACCGCCGGAAAGTTCCGTCGGATTGTTCTGTGCAAGATGACCGATATCGAGCAGATCCAATACCGCAACGACCCGCTCAACAATCTCCTTCGGCGGAATGCCCAAATTTTCCAGCCCCAGTGCGACCTCTTCAAACACCGTCTTTTTGACTCCACTGATCTGCGTAAAGGGGTTCTGAAAGACATATCCAATGTCCACAGAAAGTGCATCAACATCCATCTCTGACATATCCGTCCCGTCATATAGAACGTGTCCCGAAAATTCCCCTTTGTAGAAATGAGGAATCAGACCGCGAATCAGACTACATAGGGAGGTCTTACCGCCGCCATTTTCACCGATCACACCGTAAAAACGGCCTTTCTCAAACGTAAAGGACACATCGTTCAGTGCCTTCTTATTCGACAGGGCATAGGAAAACGACACATGCTGCAGTTCTATCCGATCCATGTGTAAATCCTCCAAGCTATGAGGACCAAAAGAGCCAGATCAAACGCCCAAACGACGAGCTTTTCGGCGAGCGGCGGCTCCTTCAGCAACATCAGACTCGTATGCTTTGTCGGCGACGAGAACGCTCGCGCGTCCATTGCGATCGTCTTTTCCTCAGCATTGGAAATCGCACCGAGAACCAGTGGGCCGAGGATCGGGATAAAGGCCTTCGCCCTCGTCATCATGCCACCCTCCGTCTCGATGCCTCTGCATTTCTGCGAGTCCATAATCGTCTGCGCGGATTTGCCCAGATCAATTATCGTCTGAAATGCCGACAGCACGATGTAGGAGAATGTATGCGACATGCCTTTTTGCTCAAGCACCCAGACGAGTTCCTCCATCTCCGTCGTCTTGATGAAAAGGATGAAAGCACCACTGAACGCCATCACGAGGCCGGCCGATATAAGTCCCAGATGAATGCCCTCGGGGGTCACATGGATCCCTCCCAGTTGAAAGAGCACCTCAGAACCGTTCGTAAAAGCCGCGCGCACGAGAAACAACAAGGACGCGAAGAACACGACAATTTTCCAATATACCGAAACAAAAGATTTCAATCGGCCTGCGCACGCGGCAAGCAATACCATCACCCCGGAAAGGATAAATGCGTACACAATGTCAAACAGAATGAACGCCGATACCGTAAGTGACGCTAAAATGTTGGCCTTACTCATCGGATTCATATCGAGCAGCACATTCCCCTTGATACGAGGGCGCAGAAAGGCATCTGTAAACGACCAGTCCAAGCGGTTCATCTCCTCTCTCACGCTAAGATCAGCTCCTCAGCACCGTCGAACACTTTATTTGACGCTGCAGCGGCGCGCTCACTTCTTCGACGGGAGAATATAGTCGCTCATTGGCAACTTTGCCAGGAAGTTCAAGGGCATGCTCTTAATGATAAAGTAGCAGACCAGAACGCTCAGCGTCTTATCTACCAGTCCGAACGTAAAGGAACTAACCGCCACGGCAACTGGAATCGACAGACCCATCGTCATTAGCCCGGCCGCCAGAAGACTGTTGCCATCTCCCATGAACCCGCCAAACAGGATAACATCAATTGGCACAGCCATTACCGTCGTAACAATCGCTACGAGGATGCCGAGAATGACGGCTTTCTGGAAGGAAAGGAAGAATCCCCTCTTTGAAAAATATGTCCCCATCAACGCCATTGCAAAACCGACAATCATATAGGGCAAAACTGTCGGAAGCGAAATGGCATTGATGATCTGTGTGATCGCCGCAACAATCAGTCCCGGCACAAGTCCACAAATACCTCCGATCAGGATGGTTCCAATCCCATCCAGCCAAATCGGCAGCTTCAGCAGAAGCGCAATCTGCCCGCCGACAACATTGACGGCAATTCCCACTGGAATCAAAAACGCCGTCAGCTTTCCAACGCCTTTCATGTGGTATCCTCCTATTTCAAGCTAAACCAAACTGTTTTCTTTCATGGCCTCTTACAAAACAGGCCCATATATTTGATAAATCGTTTTATCTAAATATATGCACCATCTTTTCCTTACTGTTTGCGCGAAAGAATATACTCACTCATCGGCAGTTTGGACAAGAAATTCAGCGGCATACTCTTGATAATGAAGTAACAAGCCAGCACGCTCAAGGTCTTATCCACAAGGCCGAATGAAAACGAACTGATCGTCACCGCAACAGGAATCGACAAGCCAAGGCTCATCAGCCCCGCCGCAACTATGCTGTTACCAGTCCCAATAAAGCCACCAAAGATAATAACATCCATCGGAACAGCCATCGCTGTCGTAACAATCGCTACAAGGACGCCCAGCAATACAGACTTTCGGAAGGAAAGAAAAAAGCCTTTCTTCGAAAAATATGTCCCCATTGCGGCCATTGCGAATCCGACGATCATATAGGGCAAAACCGTCGGAAGGGAAATAGCATTGATAATCTGTGTAATCGCTGCAACAATCAATCCCGGTACAAGACCACAAATACCTCCAATCAGAATGGTTCCGATCCCATCCAGCCAAATCGGCAACTTCAGCAGGATAGCGATCTGCCCTCCGACAATATTGACTGCGATTCCTACCGGAATCAAAAAGACAGTCAGTTTTCCAATACCTTTCACAGTGCATCACTCCCATCTTGATAAAACGTTGCTCTGCATACCGATAAAACAACCTATCTCAATCATTTTCCATGTGCTCTTATTTGATAAATCGTTTTATCTAAAAGAATAATAGCACATCTGAAGAATTTTGTAAATCACAATTTTAAGATTTTTCTATATCTTGGTGTCATATTCATTTTAAAGGAACCACCGACAACCGGACAATCTCATTCTTCGATGTATGCATCTCTAGGATCATCTCTTCTCCCAATTATGCTCATTTGATTGCTATAAAATCCCATCACCTGACTCATCCCCATATTCTCAAAAATTTTTTCGAAAGGGGCTGCTGCACGAAACAAACGTGCAGCAACCCCTTCATCCCCCCTATCGGGGTATCCTCTCAGACCATCTTTCGGTCACATCTTCTCCCACGCGGTAAACTCATAGGCACGCGCTCCTCCACCGATGTCCACACCCTGATGGTAGTAGTCGTAGTAGCCATACTCCTCGAGGTAGTCCCGCACAGCGATGTTGCCCGTGTAGACCGTGTGCCTGCCGCTCGGCAGCGCACTCTTGAACTCGCTGACCGCAGAGGACGGCGAGCTCGGCTCGTACATCTTGATCGAGCTGCCGTCCTTGACGAAGATCGCGAACTTGCCCGCCTTCACATGGTTTTGGAAGTCGCTCTGGCTGATCGTTCCGCTCCACATGGCAAATGTCATAGAGGACATTGCCAGCATCAGCGTAAAGACCAGCTCCATCACCTTTGCTGCCCGTTTCATCGTACATCATCTCCTTTTCACATCAACACAGATAGCTCGGAAAATGAAACTGCGCAGTTCATTTCTCTTATTATATCCGAGAATGATGGAGAATCGTACTGTTATAAATAACAGGTCGCGCAAAAAATTTTTCAAAAACCTGTCATTTATGACAGGTCACAAGCGTTTCTCTTTATGCTAAGATGAAATCAATCGAATTCTCACATTTTTATCTATAGGAATCACCGAACGAAGGAGGACATGATGAAAAAAATACTGTACGCCCTGCTCATGTGCATCCTGCTCGTCCCCGCGCAGCTGTGTGCGGCGACCAATCTTCCGGAGGAGGAGTTCGCACTCGGCGGTATCCACATCGGCGATACGCGTGCCGAGGTAGAGGAACTCTACGGCAGGGGCAATCGTGTCGCGGACGGCGTGGATGTATGGAACGGCGAGGATGTCGGCATGCACGTCATCGACTACGGCGCGTCGCTCAGCGTGACGTACCGCAGCTCGGACAGGGGCTGGCACGTCATCAGCGTGCATCTTGGCGTGAACGACGTAAACGAGTACAACGTGAAGCCGTCCGAGGAGGCGCAGAGCCTCGAGACACCGCGCGGCATCCACCCGGACAGTACGACGGAGGATCTTGAGGAGGCATACGGCTACCTGCCGAAGCCAAAGTGCAGCAACAACGCGCCGCCCGTCTGCGGCTACTTCTACGACGGCGACACAGCGCAGATCGCATTCTACATCTGCGCGGAGCACAGCCCCGGCATCCGCTCCATCTGGCTGCACGAGAAGTAAAGGGGAACAATCATGCATACCAAAACGTTTCTATCCGCCCTCCTGTCCGCCGTCTTGCTCTGCGCACCTCTCTCGGCGGCAGAAAATGTCCTAAGCGACCGAACGGAGAAGCACACGCGGCCGTCGCAGTCCCTGGAGAACGTGCAGGACAGGGCGGCGCGGGACTGGTCACGCTCCGTAGAGTCCCCTGTCTCATGGCTCACGGTCGAGGATCATGTCCTGACGGTCTACGACAAGAACGACAGCAAAGCCTACCGCGCCGTCTATCCCGAGATTGCGCTCGTGGATGATGACACCTCACCGCTGGCAAAGGCATTTAGAGAGTGGTCTGCGGAGCAGAGCATGGGCGCATGGCACAGCTCGATCCGTACCGCCAGCGAGGAAGCGCGCAGGGACGGGTACGAGCTCCCCTTCTATTACAGCGACATCACGCCCATCTCGCGGTGGAGACGGGTAGATGAGCAGCTCATCTCGTTCTTTATGGAGGGGTCATCGTATGTGGGCGGTGCGCATCCCATCGCCCATGTCGATGCGTATACCTTTGATCGGAAAACGGGGCGGCAAATCGCGCTCGATGAGATTGTCACGAACCGAACGCTCCTGATCGCCGCCATCGAGGCGGCATTCCAAACGCAGTATCCCGCAGCAGTGGAGCGGGATTTCCCGCACGGTGTCATGGAGGCCCTGCTCATGCAGCATCCGTCAGAAAAGGGGCTCGCGTCGTTCTGCTGGTACATGGCAGCGGACGGAAGTCTCGTGATCTACTACCCGGACTCCGTGCTCGCTTCCTACGCAGCGGGTGCATTCACCCTCACGATTGCACGACAGGATGCACCGCGCCTCTTTACCGCGGCGTATCCGATGGAGTAAAGCAAAACAGGTCTGCAGAGCAAATATTGCTTTACAGACCTGTTCTTTATGTTCACGCGATGAAAGGTGTCGTCCATCGCTCAAAGCGCCCCCACCGTCACGCTAACGCGTGCCACCTCCCCCGCCTTGGCAGGGAAGGCTTGGGATACGGAATATCTCAGCTTCCCCCGCCGTAGCGGGGGAGCGGTCAACCTCTTCCAATCACACTGCGAGACGATAGGGGTGCTCGCAGTCCCATTTGTTTCACTCTGTATTGTCATGCTCCAATGCTTGCTCTAGCTCTTTCCAGTTCTTATATGAAGGAACAGACGGATCATATGTAATTTTTTCAGCTTCCCGCATTGCCGCAAAAACTTCCTTCGCCGGACGAACTCTGCCCGCCGCAAGGTCTTCTAGTCCCTTTTCCAGTTCGCGTTCGAGTTCTGCCTCACTGAGATCGGCATGATGCAGCGGACGTGTCGCCTCCGATTCCTTCACGGCGGATCACCTCCCTTCTCCATTTGATACACTTATTATATCGTTTTTGCAGTACAACGTAAAGGAAGCGCTGATAAATTCAGCCCTGTCATCTTGGCGCATCTTTTTCGCCCTCTCTTCGTCGACAAATCCTCCACATAGCTTCGGCTATGCGTCCGGTTTGTCTCCTTGATAGGACAAAAGATGATTACAGTATAGGGAGGAAGGAGGACAGATAGTGTCTATTTGGTGGGCGAATGAAAAATTTGTTGTTTACCTTTCTATCAAGTCGCTAAAATCTTCGTCTCTGATAATCGTCAGTTCCTCACAAGAAGGCTTCTTAATTTGAGAGATACGTCTCGCATGATTCATAATCAAATCATCATATATATTGCGCACTAAGCGTGCATTGGCAAAATCCTTGCCCTTTTCCTGCATAATGCGTTCAAAATATGGCTTGCGATCTTCCCGTGCACAAAATTCTCCGTGGTCTGGATGTGTGCCTCATCCCTTAAATCAAGTTTCAGACCTCTATTTGCTTCAATAGCAAGGAAGCGAGGACGGGTGGTCGCATGACAGGCGACATTTTACACGAGATTGAAAAAGGCGCAGGCAAATGCCCACGCCTTGCTGTGAAAACACAGATTACCCGAGATGATTCAAATCTCTGCGCTCCATATCCGTAATTCCCGTCAGAGTCTCAATTTTTTCTCTCTGCCAATCATCACATACGTCGTAAAAGCACACTTCCTTCCGTTTCTTGAAGATGCGAAACGGCTCCTCCTCCGAGTTATCATAGATGTGGCAGATATCACTCACGGCAACGACCTTAGGAACGAGAGCCATTGCACGATCATAACGCGCATAGATTTTCTCCTCGGGAACATCGTGCCCGCCCGATGCCACGCGTGCCTTTACACGGTAGACATTGATAATCGGGGCTACGGTGAGGACATAGTAACAACGAATAAAATAGCCCACCTCCTGCGCACGTTTCAAAAGCTCCAAATTGCGCGATGTGGAAAGCACTGTTTCAAAACAGAACTCTCTCTTGTCAGAAAGATATGCCTCTCGCTGCCGCTCGGCAATCTGCGCGGCTTCGAGATCATCACACTTAAGATTCTTCTTAATCTCATCCGCGTTGATATAATCCATCTGAGGAGGACGCAGAATCTCTGTAAATGTACTCTTACCCGAGCCGTTCGGCCCCGCAAAAACGATGATCTCAGGCTTCTTCTGCACGTTTTCCATCACATTCCACCCATATAGGCACGCGCTGTCCATCGCTCTTGATCTCATAGATCGTCTTCGTCTTGCGATCATAAGCAACACTCGACACACCTCTTGCCTTGTTCTTCGCCAGTGCAATACGTACCGCTGCGCGAGCCCCCTGCACAACCATATCATCCGTCATCTCTGTTGTCGCCATCATGCCGCCTCCTTCGGTATCTTTCTTTCACTATATCATATTTTGATTGAAAACACACGGGGGACTATCACAGCGCAATTATTTCCCTTATAATAGAACTACATCAACTGACAGGAGAACGCCCATGATCTACACAGCACACTACACCTCCCCGCTCGGCGGGATTACGCTCACAAGTGACGGCATCGCACTCACGGGGCTGTACTTCGATGGAGAGAGGGATTTCCCCGATCTTTCGGCAGCGCACAAAAAAGACCTCCCCGTATTCGGAGAGGTCATGCGTTGGCTCGATCTATATTTCGCCGGCAAGGAGCCGGACTTCAGCCCTGCGCTCAATCCCACAGGCACGGCGTTTCAGATGTCGGTATGGGCAATCCTGCAGACGATCCCATTCGGAGAAACGACGACCTATGGCGCGATCGCACGCCGCCTCGAAGAAGAAACGAAAAAGCGCATGTCGGCACAGGCGGTCGGCGGCGCGGTCGGGCGCAATCCGATCTCCATCCTCATCCCCTGCCACCGCGTGATCGGCGCGAATGGCAGTCTGACGGGCTATGCGGGCGGGCTCGATAAGAAGGAGTATTTGCTGCGGACGGAGGGTTTTTATTCATAATGTCCTTTGCAGGAAAGAATTTCCAATCCATTTGGGGCAATGCGATAGATCAGTCGATTCTTTTCGTCAATTCTTCTGCTCCAAAACCCACCGAGCTCACCCTTGAGCGGTTCCGGTTTTCCAACGCCGTCAAACGGATGTCGCTCCACATCCTTGAGCAGGAGATTGATCCGTTTCAGCGTCTTCCTGTCCTCTGACTGCCAGCCGATATAATCCTCCCACGCCTCATCCGACCATGTCTTATTCACCGTCTGCTACCTCAATCAAGTCATGCTGCACGCCCCGGCCGGCATTGAGCTGGGCAATTCCCCGACGCAGGTGTGCCATATTGCTTTCCGAGTAGAACGGATCCGGTTCCGCAGAGAGTTCAAATGGGATTTTGCGATCTCGTGCGACGCGCTTCGCAAAAATCAGAAATGCGGTGGAAATAGGCAACCCGATCTCGTCACAAACTTCATGCAGACGCATCGACAAATCATCATCCATACGCACCATAACATCCTGCGCCATCTGTATCACTTCCTATCATATATCCGCCAAATGCTGCATTCATTATACCACAAAAATTCTCCCCCACACAAGAAAACGCAGCCCTCGCACGAAGCTGCGTTTTTCATTTACAATATGCGAAGTGCTGTTTTTACTTCTTCGCTTCGTTTGGCGTGTGCGCGGTGTTTGCCGCCTTCGCCTGCTGCGCGATGGCCTCACAAACGCAGCCGCCTGCGGGCGCGACCGCGCCGCGCTTGCGTGCCTTGTGCTCTGCGTAGCGGCGCTTCCCCTCCTCGAACGCGGCACGCGCCTCCTCGGTATCGAGCGTGAGCGGCGGCACGAACTTCGGCCGTGCGTTGCGGTCGAGTGCGACCATGGTGAAGTACGCCGAGAGGCCGAGCTGCGGATCGCCGCCGTCGTCCAGATCCTCGACGATGACGTTGACGGCGACCTCCATCGAGCTGTGCCCGACATAGACGATGTCCGCCGTCACGACGACGAGATCGCCGATGCGGATCGGCAGGTGGAACTCCAGCTCGTCCACGCGTGCCGTCACGACGTTCGACCGTGCATACCGCCGCGCCGCTGCGTACGCCGCCGAATCCATCAACTTCATAATCTCGCCGCCATGCACATTCCCGTTCGGGTTCGCCTGACTGGGCATCATAACCTCGCTGATAACGATGCGACTGTCCTTCATCTTGCATTCTTTCATTTATATGCCCCCATCAAAATATTTTTTCAGAGCCTTCACTTTACCATACTTTGCTGAAAATAATCCGTTGCATCGGATACATTCCCTTGACAGCCGCATACGCGCAGATGATATAATCCTGCTTAGGCAAAGGGAATGGGGCGCAGCTGCACCCCAAGGGGAGGGATCTCTATGTATTTGGAAACAATCACATCGCCCGCCGACATCAAGGGCTATACGGCGGCACAGCGCACGATGCTCGCCCGCGAGATGCGCGACGCACTCCTAAAGCGTGCAAGCATTCACGGCGCGCATTTCGGTCCGGACTTCGGCATCATCGAGGCGGTCATCGCACTGCACACGGTCTTTGACTCGCCTACGGACAAGATCATCTATGACGTATCACACCAGTGCTACCCGCACAAGATGCTGACGGGGCGCGTGGAGGCGTACATCAACGAGGCGCAATACGACGAGGTGTCGGGCTATACGAATCCGGAGGAAAGCCCGCACGACTTCTTCAACGTCGGCCACACGTCGACCTCGATCAGTCTCGCCTCGGGGCTTGCAAAGGCGCGGGATCTCGCAGGGCGCAGGGAGAACATCATCGCCCTAATCGGCGACGGCTCCATGTCGGGCGGCGAGGCACTTGAGGGGCTGAACGTCGTCGGCGAGATGGAGACGAACTTCATCATCGTGTTCAATGACAACGGCCACTCCATCGCGGAGAATCACGGTGGGATGTACCGCACGTTCAAGGAGCTGCGCGAGACAAACGGCGCTGCGGAGGACAACCTCTTCCGCGCGATGGGACTGGACTACCGCTATGTGGCGGACGGCAACGACTGTGAGGCTCTGATCGCAGCATTCTCTGAGGTCAAGGATACGGCGAAGCCCGTTGTCGTCCACATCGTAACGCAAAAGGGCAAGGGATACCAGTTCGCCGAGGAGGATCCAGAGACGTGGCACTATCGTATGCCATTCGACATCGAGACGGGTGCGCTGAAGCATCCGTACACCGACCCGTATCAGGAGGCGACCAAGGACTTCCTCAAAGAGCAGGCAAAGACGAATCCGAACTTCGTCTTTCTCGCGGCCGGCACGATGGGCGGCATTGGACTCTCACCCAAGGATCGCGCGGAACTTGGCAATCAGTACGTCGACGTGGGCATCGCCGAGGAGCACGCGGTCGCGATGGCATCGGGGCTCGCACGCGGCGGCGCACGTCCGATCTTCGGCACGTACAGCACCTTCTTCCAGCGCGTCTACGATCAGATGGCGCAGGATGTCGCGATCAACAACAGCCCCGCTGTCTTCCTCTCCGTCGGCGCGTCGCTCTACTATATGAACGATGTGACGCACCTCGGCTTCTTCGACATCCCCATCTTTGCGAACATCCCGAACCTCGTCTTCCTCGCACCCGCGAGCCTCGACGAGTACAAGTCGGTACTGCGCTGGTCGGTCACGCAGACGGCACATCCCGTTATGATCCGCATGCCGGTCGGCGGGTATGAGGAGAGCCCCTATGCCGTGCGCACAGACTACAGCGACCTCAACAAGTATCAGGTCGTGCAGGAGGGCGCGGAGGTCGCACTGATCGGCGCCGGCAATTTCGCTGCTCTTGCAAGCGCTGCCGCCGCACAGCTTGATGCAGAGGGGATCAAGGCAACCGTCATCAATCCGATCTTTCTCTCGGGTCTCGACACCGCCCTCCTTGGCCGCCTCAAGGAAAAGCACCGCCTCATCCTCACCCTCGAGGACGGCATCCTCGACGGCGGATTCGGACAGAAGATCGCCGCGTACTACGGCATGGACACGCAGATCCGTGTCCGTAACTACGGGCTCTCAAAGGAGTTCCACGACCGCTACAGTGCATCCGAACTCGCACGGGAGTATCACCTCACTGCCGAACAGATCGTAGCAGATACGCTCTTTGCATTGAAAGGATAATCTATGAAAAACGTTCTCATCGTCTCAGGACATCCCGAGCTCAAGAATAACTCGTTCGCGAACAAGATCATCATGGAGGATCTCGAGAAACTGCTGCCCGAGGCGACATTTGACTACCTCGACCGCCTCTACCCCGACTATCAGATCAACGCCGAAGCGGAGCAGGCGAAGCTCGCCGCAGCGGACATCATCGTTCTGCAGTTCCCGATCTTCTGGTACAGCATGCCGGCACTGCTCGCAAAGTGGATGGAGGATGTTTTCGTGCGCGGCTTCTCGCACGGCTCGCAGGGCAAGGCGCTCGTGGGCAAGAAACTCGTGCTGTCCTTTACCACGGGCGCACCTGAGAGCGCGTATGACGCGGCATTCCCCGTGGATGCGCTGACGGGGCGCTTTGTTCAGACGGCAGGGCTCACGGGCATGATCTACGAGGGCTATGTCTACACGGGCGGTGTCTCCTACGCCGACCGCACCGATCCTGCGCGCGCCGCCGATATGACAGCCGTGTCGCACGCGCATGCAAAACGTCTCGCTGAAAAGATTGCCTCCCTGATGTAGTTTCGCTGTTTTACAGACCTCGGAGCCACGCGCTCCGAGGTTTTTGTCTGCCTATGTACGGAACGTTTTGAATTTTATCGGCGTTTTCTTAGAATTTATGCTATAATAGAGTGCGGATATTAGCATATGTCAATGGAGGGCTTTTCCCTTGTATCTTGAAAACATCAACGCGCCCAGAGACTTGCGGGGCTATACGGCGGAGCAGCGCCGCATCCTTGCGCAGGAGATGCGCGAGGCGCTCATCGAGCGCACGAGCCTCGTCGGCGGGCACATCGGGCCGAACCTTGGGATCATCGAAGCGACCATCGCACTCCACACGGTCTTTGATTCGCCGCGCGACAAAATCATCTTCGATGTCTCCCACCAGTGCTATCCACACAAGATGCTCACGGGGCGCGCTGGCGCATACATGCGCGCAGCAGAGTACAACGACGTCTCCGGCTTTACGAACCCGGACGAGAGCGCACACGACATCTTCAACATTGGGCACACCTCAACCTCGATCAGTCTCGCCTCTGGACTTGCAAAGGCGCGTGACCTCGCGGGCGGCACGGAGAACATCATCGCCATCATCGGCGACGGCTCCATGTCGGGCGGCGAGGCGCTCGAGGGACTGAACGTCGTTGGCGAGATGGGCACGAACTGCATCATCGTATTCAATGACAACGATCAATCCATCTCCGAGAACCACGGAGGTATGTACCGCAAATTCAAAGAACTGCGCGAGACAAACGGTCAGGCGGAGGACAACCTCTTCCGCGCGATGGGACTCCGCTACCGCTACGTCGCAGACGGCAACGACGCGGAGGCGCTGATCCGCGTATTCTCCGAGGAAAAGGACAGTACAAGCCCCGTCGTCATCCACATCCACACAACAAAGGGCAAGGGACTCTCCTTCGCCGAGAACGATCCCGAGGGTTGGCACCGCCATGCCCCCTTCCACCTTGAGACCGGCATAGCAAAGAAGGCAGCCTCGTCCGAGCCATACGCCGCCGCAACCGTGGACTTTGTCCTCGAGACGGCGCGGAAAAATCCGAACTTCATCTACCTCTCAGCGGGCATCGTCGGGGGCATCAACCTCAGCCCCGCTCAGCGAGCGGAGCTTGGGAGCCAGTATGTCGACGTCGGCATTGCCGAGGAGCACGCCGTCGCGATGGCGTCGGGGCTTGCACGCGCGGGCGCGCGTCCGATCTTCGGCACGTACAGCACATTCTTCCAGCGCACCTACGATCAGATGGCGCAGGATGTCGCGATCAACCGCAGTCCTGCCGTCTTTCTCGCGACAGGCACATCGCTCTACCGCTCCACCGACGTGACCCACCTTGGCTTCTACGACATCTCCATCTTCTCGAACATCCCGAACCTCGTCTACCTCGCGCCGACGAGCGTTGCCGAGCATATTGCCGTCCTACGCTGGGCAGTGGAGCAGTGGGAGCACCCCGTCATGATCCGCATGCCCTTCTCTGGCTACGAGGAGAGCCCCTATCCCGTGCGCACGGACTACAGAGATCTGAACAAATCTATCGTCGTCACAGAGGGCAGGGATGTCGCCCTCATCGGCGTCGGCAACTTCGCCGCGCTCGCCTCCGAGGCGGCAGAGGAACTCGCACACGAGAGCATTCACGCAACCGTCATCAATCCGCTCTATCTCTCGGGACTCGACGAGCAGCTGCTCGACTCACTAAAGGAAAAGCACAGCCTCATCCTCACACTCGAGGACGGCATCCTCGCGGGTGGCTTCGGGCAGAAAGTCGCCGCATTCTACGCCCGTACGGGCGGTGTGCGCGTCCTGACCTACGGACTGCCGAAGGCATTCTTCAACCGCTATACCCCTGCGGCACTCGCACGTGAGTACCACCTCACCGCCACGCAGATCGCAGCGGATGTCCTGCGGGAACTTGCGTGAGAGCTTGGTGAAAAAAGGGCTTGCATTTTTCACGCGCGCGCGCTATAATGTCCCTTGTCAGTCATGGGGACGTAGCTCAGCTGGGAGAGCACCAGGTTCGCAATCTGGGGGTCGAGAGTTCAATCCTCTTCGTCTCCACCATTTTTGACCATATACGGAGGAGTCCATTCGGATATCCTCCTTTTTTTGATATGGAGGTGCGTGATGTTCCACAAAATGCGCCGCAAGGTACAGCAGCTTTCACCAGAAGAGACGGAGGCTGTGCTTCTGCGCGGAACGGCAGGCGTACTCGCCCTCACGGGTGACAAGGCATTCCCATACGCCGTGCCCATCAGCTACGTCTATGACGGCGAGCACATCTACTTCCACAGTGCACTCGAGGGACATAAGATCGACGCCATCCAGAGGAATCCGAACGCATCCTTCGCCGTGATCGATCAGGATGAGGTCATCCCCGAGAAATACACGACTGCATACCGCAGCGTTATTGTCTTCGGCAGCATCCGCATCATCGAGGACGAGGAGGAAAAGCGTATTGCCGTCCGCAAGCTCGCCCTCAAATACGCGCCCGACAATACTGAGCAGCAGCATAACGAGATGATCGACCGTACATGGGAGCGGTTCTGTATGCTTGAGATGAGCATCGCACATATGACGGGCAAAGAAGGACGTGTCCTCACAGAGAAAAGATAATACAACGACAAAAACGGTCACGCAATATGCGTGACCGTTTTTTGACGGAGCAACAACATCTATCCCTCGATGTTCAACACGATGAGCTTCTCCTCGGTGAGTTCACGGATGGCGTAGGCGGGGCCCTCGCGGCCGATGCCGCTGTCCTTGACGCCGCCGTAGGGCATGTTGTCCATGCGGAAGGTCGCACCGTCACCGATGACGACGCCGCCGACATTGAGGTGCTCCGCGCAGTAGTTCGCGACTGCAAGCGAGCGCGTAAAGACGCCCGCCTGCAAGCCGTAGCGCGTATCGTTGACCATGCGCACGGCATCCTCGATCGTATCGTAGGGAATGATGCTGAAGACCGGCGCAAAGGTCTCCTCGAAGACGACCTTCATCGCGGGGGTGACATCCGTGAGCACGGTCGGCTCGTAGAACGCGCCTGTCCGATGTCCGCCCGCGAGGAGGTGCGCACCTGCCGCCGCCGCCTCATCGACCCACGCCTCGATGCGCTCCGCCTCGCGCTCCGAGATCATCGGGCCGATCTGCGTGTGGACATCCATGAGGTCGCCACTCTTGAAATTCTGCGCCGCCTCGACGGCCGCCGCGCAGAACTCCTCGTAAATCGCGCGCGCGACATAGACGCGCTGGCAGGAGATGCAGACCTGTCCCGCGTTCACGAACGCATGGCGTGCGCAGTGCTCGGCGACCCACGCAACGTCTGCCACATCCTCGTGCACGATGTTTGCGGAGTTCGAGCCAAGTTCGAGGGCAATGCGGCGAAAACCGACCGCCTCGTGAAGTGCCTTGCCGACGGGAACGCTGCCCGTGAACGAGAACATGCGGATGCGCTCGTCCGCCGTGAGCAGCCTCCCGACCGCACTGCCCGCACCGTAGATGAGGTTGAGGCAGCCCGCAGGCAATCCCGCCTCCTGAAACACCTCGACGAGGAGGGATGCGGTGAGCGGCGTGGCAGAGGCGGGCTTGTAGATGACGGTATTACCCGCTGCGAGCGCAGGACCGATCTTGTGCGCAGCGAGATTCACGGGGAAGTTGAACGGCGTGATGGCGCAGACGACGCCGAGCGGACGGCGGATCGTGAATGCCATGCGGCGCTCGCAGCCCGGTGCGCCCGCCAGAGGCACAGTCTCCCCGCGCAGCCGCTTCGCCTCCTCCGCCGAGAGGATGAGCGTCTGATAGGCGCGGTCGATCTCACCACGTGCGTCGCGGATGGGCTTGCCCGCCTCGGCAGAGAGCGCCTCAGCAAACTCCTCACGCCGCTCCTTCATCAGATTTGCGGCACGCATGATGATCTCATAGCGCTCGTAGGGACTGAGCTGTACCTCATGGAAGGCACGCTCCGCCGCATCCACCGCCGCGCGCACCTGTGCTTCACCCGTAGCCGCAATCTCGGCGATGACCGCCCCCGTCGCCTTGTGATAAACGGGAAGCGTTCCCTCGCCCGCGACCCGAACGCCGCCAATGAACATCTCGATGGTCTTCATTATTATCGGTCTCCCTTCGAAAGCTTCATGTTGGCTGTCTTTTTGTTTTCATTATAGGGACACTTCTTCCAAAAATCAAGAAATCACAGGCGTCGTATTTTTACGGATATATAACGCCATCCTTACGCCCTCCTCCATTCGATCTGCTACACTATCATTCGTCGATAACAATTAAGGAAACGCCGATAAATTCAACCCAATCTGACGGACTTCATTTTGTCAGCGCATCCTTAGAGAACAACGGAGGAACCATGATGAAGAAAACTCTGCGCGCTGCGGCGCTTACCGCGGCAATGACAGCAATGCTCTCCGGTGCGACATTCGCCATGCCGACCGTCACTGACGGACAGGAGACCAGTGAGGGCGCAGTCCTCACCTATCCCATCGTCCAAACCGACGCGGCTGACGCACAGCAGCGCATCAACACTGTGATCGAGGACGATGTAAAGGCGTTGATGCAGGAAATCGATATGGCACGCATGGGCAACAAGAAGACCTCTGCCGAGATGAGCTACAAGATCACAAACAGCAGCGACGACCTGCTCAGCCTGAAGACGGAGCAACTCATCTCCGAAGAGGGCGCGGCACACCCGATGTCCTACACGCACGGCTATCTCTTCCGCCTGTCCGACGGCAAGGCGCTCACCCTCGACGACGTGCAGCAAATGTCAGATCGAAAGGATCATGCCGCCCGCTATACGCTGGACGCGCTGAACCACCGCCTCACGGAGCCGAAGAACGGTGGGCCCGAGGGATATAAGCCGCTTGAAGCCGCCCCCAAGGACATCTACATGGATGTCGACGGCCACATCCACGTACTCATTCAGCGCTATGAGGCCGCCTCCTATGCGGCGGGCGTCCTCGACATCGACCTCGACGCATAACACTTCCCAAACCTCCCATTTCCCGTCTGTACCCGCGCGGTACAGACGGATTTTATTTTGCGAAAGATTTTCATTGACAGCGACTATAAAATGCCGTATTCTCAACATGAATATCATTCGTTTTTAAGAACGTTTCAATGTACTCACAGAAAGGAGCCTACGTTGCCTATCCGCCAACTACTCTCCTCGCCCTTCGCGCTCACCATATTTCTCGTCCTCGCAGCTGTCTGTGCAATATCGGCAGGCAGTGTCTCCGTGCCACCTGCCGATACACTCGCCGTCATCACGGCGAAGCTGGCGGGGAGCGTCCCTGTAGTCGATCCCGCCATCACAGACATCATCTGGTCGCTGCGCGTGCCGCGCGTTCTGCTCGCGATGACAGCGGGAGCGGGACTGGCACTTGCGGGTGTCGTCATGCAGGCGAGTGTGCAGAATCCCCTCGCAGAGCCGTTCATCCTCGGCATTGCCTCGGGCGCATCCGTCGGTGCGACGCTTGCGATCCTCATCGGCTCCGCCGCGATTCCCTTCGGCGTGCCGGGCTGCGCTTTCCTCGGCGCAATCCTCGCCACACTCGCCGTGCTCATGCTCGCAGGGATGCACCGCCGCGTCTCGACGGTGAAGCTCGTGCTCGCGGGTGCGGCGATCAGCGCACTCTGCGTGGCGGCAACGAACTTCATCGTCTACATGGCGGCGGATGCGGAGGGCATGCAGTCGGCGGCGTTCTGGACGATGGGCTCGCTCGCCGATGCAAAGTGGCACAGCCTCTTCCTGCCCGTCCTCATCGTCACGGGGCTCGTCGTTTACTTCCTCTCACAGCTGCGCACACTCGACGTGCTGCTCCTCGGCGAGGAGCTTGCCGTGACGCTCGGCATCGACGCGAGTGCAAAGCGCCGCCTCTACATGGGTCTGCTCGCCCTCCTCACGGGCGTCCTCGTCGCAACCTGCGGCATCATCGGCTTCGTCGGACTCGTCGTCCCGCATCTCGTGCGCTCCTTCACGGGCGCATCGCATCGCCGACTGCTCCCCGCCGCGCTCCTCGTCGGCGCCATCTTCCTCGTTGTCGCCGACCTCCTCGCGCGCACCCTCCTGCCCGCGGGCGATCTGCCCATCGGCATCATCACCGCACTCATCGGCGCGCCGCTCTTCATGAAGCTGCTCTTCGGCAGCAGCGGGAATTTCGGAGGTTCGCGATGAAACCAATCCACATCGAAAATCTGAAATTCCGCATCGGCGCCAAGGAAATCCTCCACGGCATCACCGCAGACCTCCCGACCGACCGCTTTGTCGCACTGCTCGGGCCGAACGGCTGCGGCAAGTCCACCCTGCTCAAGCATCTCTACCGCGTGCACAGGGTACAGGAGGGGCGCGTCACGATGGACGACACCCCACTCGCAGACATTCCGCTGCGCGCGGCGGCGCAGGAGATCGGCGTCATGGGACAGTTCCACGCCGTCGACTTCGATTTCAGCGTCGAGGAGATCGCCCTCATGGGGCGAGCCCCGTACAAGGAGAGCTTTGAGGACGACACGGAGGAGGACTACGCGCTCGTCCACGCCGCACTCGAACGCGTCGGCATGGCGGACGCCGCCGCACGCTCCTTCAACGAACTGTCGGGCGGCGAGCAACAGCGTGTCATGCTCGCACGTGTGCTCGTACAGGAGCCGCAGCTGCTCATCCTCGACGAGCCGACCAACCATCTCGACATCAAATATCAGCTGCATATACTAGAACTGGTCAAGAGCCTCAAGATCGGTGTGATCGCTGCGCTCCACGATCTCAACCTCGCCGCCATGTACGCCGACCTCATTGTCGTCATGAAGGCGGGGCGCATCGAACGCATCGGAACGCCGAATGAGATCATCACGGCGGAAATGCTCGCACACATCTACGGCGTAAATGCGAATGTGTCCTACGACGCTGCGGGGCTGCCACTCGTCGACTACCGTACGGAGCAGCTGCAATGAGCGGCGCACAGCAGAATTCGGGGCGCATCTTGAAACGCATGGGCAACGCCCTGAGGCTCCTGCCCTTTCTCGCGTGCGCTGTACTCGTCCTCGCACTCTCGATGCGAGACGGGCGCGGCACACAGGCGGCAGAGCCAATCACCGAAGGAATCACCTACACGACGGCGGACAGTGAGGGGCGACCGACAGAGTTCACGCTTCCCCGTACGCCTGAGCGCGTGCTCGTCTCCTATCCGGGGGCGACGGAGCTTCTGATCGACCTAGGTCTCACGGATCGCATCATCGGCACGATTGCGCCCTACGGCGCAGAGCCGCCCGCATACGCCGATGCCTATGCCGCGCTCCCGATTCTCGCCGCGCCCTACGTACCGAGCCGCGAGGAGGTCGTCGCTCTGCGTCCCGATCTCATCATCGGCTGGTCGCACCACTTCACGCCTGATGCACTTGGCGATGTGTATGCGTACTTTGATCGCGGCGTCGGCGCCTACATCGTGCCCGCCACCGTGCGCAAGGGACGCCCGACACTCGAGGAGACGGTCTATCCGTTCATTGCGGATATAGGGCATATCTTCGGCGTGGAAGACCGTGCAAAGGACTATACTGCGGGACTTGAGGCACGTGTTGCCGCTGTCGAGCATCGCACCGAGGCGCGTGGGAGGCGTTTCTCCGCGATGATTTTGCAGGCGCACGGGTCGAGCCTTTACAGCATGTACGGCCCCGCCTACATCATCGACGACATCGCGCGCAAGGCGGGCGCGGACAACATTGTCGACCGTCAGATGCGTTCGGTCGGCCCTGAGCGCGTCCTCGGCTTTGCGCCCGATGTCATCATCTACGTCAATCCGAAGGACATCTCGGAGGAGGAGTCGCGAGCAGAGCTGCGCGCCGATCCGAACCTCCAGAATATGAAAGCTGTGCGGAAGAACCGCATCATCGTCGTGAATTTCTCCGACGTGAACAATGGGAACGGGCGCTGCATCACGGCGCTTGAGGATATAGCTGAGGGACTGGATGCCCTCATGGATGAAAAGGAAGGGTAATGGAATGAACAAAAGGATTTTGAGCGGACTCGTCGCGACTGCGCTGACCGTCGGGACAGGCTATGCGCTCCCCGTGAGCGCCGCAGAGGCGACGGATGATGCGGTGCAGACCTATGTGCTGGATGACATCGTTGTCACGGCGAGCCGCAGTGAGACCGCAATCAGCGACGTGCCCGCGGATGTCACGCTGATCTCAGAGGCGGACATCGAGCGCGGCAACTACAAGAGCGTCTCCGATGCGCTCAAGGGCGCGAACATCAACGTCGTGCAGAAGGGCTTTGCCGCCTATCCCGTCATCAACGGCGACTCGCGCGTGCTCGTCATGGTCGACGGCAAAAAGGTCAACTGGGATCATCTCGTCGTCAGTGGCGACACAAATGCCGTCGATGTCGATCAGATTGCGATCGGCGACGTGGAGCGTATTGAGATCGTGCGCGGACCGAACTCCGCCCTTTACGGTGAGCGCGCCGTCTCGGGCGTCATCAACATCATCACAAAGCGCCCGACGGCAGGAAAGCCCTCCGGCTCCATCAATCTGCAGCTTGGCTCGTGGGGCGAAAAGCGTGCGGGGGTGAATATCAGCGGCGGCGACGGGAAGAATAGCATCAAGGTCGGCGTCGCGCACGAGCGCCGCAGGGACTTCCAATATAAGAACGCCTACGGCGAAAAGCGCACCTTCGAGAACAGCGACATCAACCGCACGGACTACAATGTCGGCTTTGACCGCATCCTCGGCAGCGACCGCCTGCGCCTCGAGTTCAGCCGTCATGAGGGAGATGACGGCTACGGTGTGAGCCTGAAAAATCCAAGGACAGGCGCATCTTCGTATCAGGGACGCAAAAATATTGTCGATACGGGTTACGGTATCACCTATATGTTCGGCTCGGAGAAGGAAGGTGAGGGCACATTCCTGCGCTTCTATCGCAACGAGGCAAAGTCAGACGGCGGTTTTAATTCCCAGTACGACCATCACCTACGGCGCAACGCGTTCGAGGGGCAAAAACTCTGGATGCTCGGCGACAAGAATATGCTCATCGGCGGCTTCCTCTGGTCGCAGGAGAAAATCCACGAGATGAGTGGCTATATCCCGATGGATGCGTCTGCCGTCACAAAGGCACTCTTCCTCGAGGACGATTGGCAGCTCGGGCGCGGTTACTCGCTGAAGCTCGGCTCGCGCCTCGAACATCACAACGACTTCGGCACCGATGTCACCTCGCACATCAGCCTCAACAAGAAGCTGAATCGCGGCACGCACGCCTATATCTCCTTCGGGCAGGCAGTCAACAATCCATCGCTCAAGATGCGTTACGCCGACTCCCCCTATTGGGTGGGCAGGGAAGATCTGAAGCAGGAGCGCTCCCATACCTTTACCATCGGTGCAGACAGTCAGATCACGCGCAAGTGGACCGTCTCGGGCAGCCTCTACTGGAGCAAGGTAAAGGATGCGCTTCGCTGGGTGAACGGCTACACGGATCCTATGACCTTGGTCTATGTGCGCGGCTACTATAAAAACGTCCAGACCGAAGATCGTCGGGGACTCGAACTCAGTACACGCTACCGTGCCGATGATCACTGGACGGTGCGTGCGGCATACAGCTTTGCACACATTGACTCCACCGATCCCGAAAAGGGCTTCCTCTCCTCGAATACGCGTCCAAACGGCTATAACCTCGGCATCTCCTACACGCAGGGGAAATGGGATGCAGACCTCGATCTGAACTATGTGACGGGACGCAGCGCGGCGCGCTTCACGGATTCCCGCTACCTGACGCTTGACCTCGGCGTGAACTATCACATCTCGAAGGAATTCAAGGTCTATCTCAAGGGCATCAATCTCACCGATGAAAGCTACGAGTCCATTGGTGTCACGCCATCCGCATGGACAAGCATGGGTGCCTACGCCATGCCGAGCCGCCACTTCATCCTCGGCGGAACGTACAATTTCTGATTTCTCCCATCGCACGCAAAAACGGAGCAGATCATCGTCTGCTCCGTTTTGTGCTTCCCCATAACGAATCTATGTGCTATAATGAATCCAGCGACTGGTGAATGACGGTTTACTCCCTTTGTGGGGGTGATGTGCGTGACGCTTTTTGAAAAGCTATCGCTTCTGATTGCGGCGGCAACGCTCGTAGTCAACATCATATTTCTGATGAAGTAACAGAAAAAAGAACCGTACGCGCGGTTCACGTCGGCTCTTTCTTCAAAGACCTAAAATCTTCAGGGAGAGACCGGCGGATCCAATCACCAGTCGTCCTTTTGTATTGTCATTATATCGATTCACGAAAAAGTTGTCAAGGGAGGTATACGATGGACAAGATTGCAAGACTCAGAGAAATCCTCACGGAGAGCCGCCGCGCGGTGTTCTTCGGCGGGGCGGGCATGTCGACCGAGTCGGGCATCCCCGACTTTCGCAGCGCGGGCGGCATCTACAGCGAGACGCTGCACCGCGAGTTCTCCCCCGAGCAGATGGCATCGCATAGCTTCCTCATGGCACATCCCGCCGAGTTCTTCGACTTCTATCGGCGGCGCTTCGTCTACCTCGCCGCAGAGCCGAATCCGGGACACTATGCGCTCGCACAGCTCGAGCGGCAGGGGCATCTCGCGGCAGTCGTGACGCAGAACATCGACGGGCTGCATCAGGCGGCGGGGTCAAAGATAGTCTATGAGCTGCACGGCTCGATTCGCCGCGCGCACTGCACGGACTGCGGCGCACACTACGAACTCGACTATATCCTGCACCATCGCCCCATCCCGCACTGCTCCTGCGGCGGCATCGTCCGCCCCGATGTCGTACTATATGAAGAAAGTCTCGACACTGCAACCATCGAGGGCGCTGTCGCCGCAATCCGCGCGGCGGACACGCTCATCATCGGCGGCACGTCCCTCGTCGTCTACCCTGCGGCGGGACTGATCGACTACTTCCGCAGCGCGCATCTCATCCTCATCAACCGCACTGAAACACGTGCAGACAGCCGTGCCGAGCTCGTCATCCGCGAGCCGATCGGCGATGTGCTGCACGCGGCTCTGCCGCAACATGACTAAGATCGCCATAGAGAAAGGAATCCGCAAATGTTCCGACAAATAACGGCACTATGCCTTGCACTCCTCAGTCTTTTGGTCTGCGCTGCGGCACAGGCGAAAATCCAGTCATACGCCAGTGCAGAGTCAACACCGGATGAGGTGCGTCATCTCCCTGCACCGACCATCCCCGTTATGTCCGTCAAAATTGGCGAATTCCACGACCGCGGCTCTGTCCTAACGATGGACATCCCCTCGACGGACACGCCGTTTGCCAAATCTACGGTACGCACAGGGGGCACTCTCTTTGTCAGCAATCAATTTGCCAACTACTACAAGACACCGCTCGCCATGACGATGATGCTCCTGCATTTTCCCGCAAAGGACGCCCCGCAGACAAAGCCAATCAACCAGAGCCTTGACGAGATGGTCGACGGATTCATCGACACTGTTATGACATCTCCAAAGGGAGGCAAGAAGGAAGTGCGCCGCAACGAGGCTCTGCTGCAAAACGGTTTTCCCGCACGGCGACTCACAGTATGGTACGCTCTTGAGGACGGGAGGGAAATGATCGGAGAGGTTCTTTTTCTCTCCAATCAGGACGACGTATGGAGCATCCAGATTATCTACGACACAAGTGATCCAATCATCCCCTACCACGCAGAGAGCCTTCTGGACAGTGCAGTAATCGGTACGGATGCGGAGGAGTAATCCCTGCCCCTTGTCGAAGGCCGCCTGCATGGAGGTTTTACCTCGTGTTCCCGCCCCGCCGCACGTTCTGCAACAGGATCCCGCCCATGATGAGCACGAGCGCGAGGAGCGCGGCGCGGGACATCTCCTCACCAAGTGCAACGGCGGAGACGACGAGCGAGAGGAGCGGAACGAAGTAGGCGAGGTTCGCGACCATCGCCGCATTCTGCGCCTGCTGCAGTGCCATTGCCCACCAGAGGTAGCCAACGGCGTTGACGAAGATGCCGAACCAGAGCAGCCCACCCCACTGCATGAGCGACGGCGTCACCCACACCTCCACAGTGAGCATCACAGGCAGTGCACACAGCGCCGTCACGCCCCACGCGACAACCATCATGACGACCTGATCGACATTCCGTTTCTTGTTCAGCACAGAGAAGAGTCCGTAGCAGACTGCAGCGAGCACACATGCCGCGCCGCCGAGAAAAGCATTCCCCTCCGCATGCCCCTCCCCGCCGAGCGTCAGCACCACCACGTCCGAGAACGAGAGCAGCAGCGCCACGGCTGTGCGCACGGTAATCCGTTCACCGAGAAGCAGCGCCGAGAAGAGCACAATCATCATCGGCCAGAGATAGTTCAGAATGCACGCCTCCTGCGAGGAGAGCTGCGTCAGCCCGTAGAAGTAGAGCGAGAGATAGAGGAAGAGCCCGAGAAAGCCCAGCCCCGCCATCACCAGATAGCCACGGTAATCATAGGTGCGAAAGATATGCGCACCGCCGCGCACAATCTGAACGATGAGCAGGAAGAGACTCGCGGCGAGACTGCTCAGAAAGAGCGCCTCGAACGTCGGAATCGCTGTGAGAATGCTCTTTGCCACCGATGCCAGCGTCGACCAGATCACAACCGCGCTGACTGCATAGAAATAGACGAGCCTTTGCCCTTGCATGTTACAAACACCTCATGCATGAATCGCCCATCTCCTGCTCCCTATTTCTCTATGCATGTCCATTTTCCTTCCTTTTCAGAAAATAAAAACGGCTCCCGATCTCTCGGAAGCCGTTTGCGTTCAAATGGAGCTGATTATAGGACTTGAACCTACGACCTGCTCATTACGAATGAGCTGCTCTACCAACTGAGCTAAATCAGCATACCGCCTCACAGGCGATAGTGGAATTATAACCGAGCGGGGCGCTCCTGTCAACCCCGCGGGAGAAAAATTTTCATCCTGCGCGCCTCACGGAATCCGCGCGTAGAAATCGTCGTTAAAAACCATAACCTCGCGCTTCAGAAACTTGTCATAAAAGGGCATACTCCCATAGAAGCGCATATTGTAGGCGAGCGCAAACGCGATCTCGCCCGCAGTCATGGAGATGCCCGTCTCTGCCCACGAGCCCGTCGGAGGAAGGAACCGCCAATCATCGGCTCCGCCCTTCCCCACGTACATTTTCCGCAGATCCCAATTATAGAAGAAGCGCATTGTCCGCACTTCCTTGATCCTGCCCTTACCGCCGCTGTAAAAGTCGCGCTCATCACCAACGGCGCTGTCCGCCGTAACGACATTCACCGCGATGATGTACTGCGGCGGCTCGTACTTTTGCACAACGAGCGAGGTTCGGTCAACATACCATGCGACTCCCATATGCCCGTCGCACAGGATGAGATTGCGGTCACCGTTCAGATACGTCGGATAGTTTGCAAATGCCACTCCCGAGAGTATAAATACGCAGAGGCCAACCACCAGTGCAAAAAATCGTTTCATCAAGATACCTCCATTCCAGCCCTTCAAAAAGATCGACATGGGACAGACACCTCCCCTACTTCTTGGAATGTGCAATAATCGAGAACATGATCTGAATCGGCGGCTCGTAGAACATCTTCATCAAGTCATGATAGCAGCGCTCATCACAGCCCTCCTTCACTGCCTCGTCACCATGCGCAAGTCCGTTGCGGAGTTTGACGACGGTGTATTTCTTCGTACCCAACCGATATTTCTCAACGGCATCGCAGATGCTGCAGAACGCCTCTCTGTCCTTCCCGAGAAACTGTGCAAAGGCTGCAACAACCGCACTGTCACGCTTGGACTGCTGAGACAGAATCGCCTTTTTGATAAAGGGGATATTGCCGAGCGTCGGATGACGATCGATCTCCGCGAGCGCTCGATGAACATCCAACAAATTCTTGTTGGGACAGAACTTATTCTTGATTCTCTTGAATGCCGCGCTATTCTTGAACGGCTCGAAGAAGTTGCGCTTCATCTCACGCTCTAGGCTGCTGACAAAGACGAGCGCCGCCAGATCCGGCGTCTTCATCTTCTCGTAGAGGGCGAGAGAGGTTCTGATGTCCTTCTGCGTTGCCGGAGAAAAGCGCTCCCAGATATCTGCGAGCCGATACGCATCCTGGTCAAAGCTGATGTCCTCCGGCATGAAGGTGTAAATCCGCTTCAGAATTGCGTCGATTTTTTCATCGTCCGTCCGTGTATGATCTTCCTGCAGATCCTCAATCTGCACACGCAGCGTCTCATAGTTCTTTTGCAGGGTCTCGTAGTCTTTTTTCAACTGATAGTTCTCATGCTCCAGCCCGGCAATCCGATCCTGTAGGAGCGTGTCCTGTTCGTCATCGAAGTGGACAATCGCATTTTTCAGCCACAGGGCAATTTCGGCTTCAAGGGACATTTTTTCCGTCAGTGCCGCCGATAGGACGAACTCGCTCAGCAAATCCACCAGATCATGTTTTAACTTTCTGGCCTCAACCGTTTCTGAGTGATGTGCAGCATGTATGGCATAGGCGGCCCATTTGAACAGGATGGGCTCAAAGGTCGTCCCACGTACTTTTGAGTGAGCAAACCACTCTTTTCCATATTTCTGATATACTGTCCCAACACAATCATAAAATCGAAATTCATAGAGTTGCTCTATTACATCATGGAAGCACCACAAATACCACATCATGTTTGTGCGGTCATCCGAGAGCGCACATGCAGCCTGTGCCTGGAGCTTTGTATAGGTATATAGCTCCAAGAGACCATAGTCTCTTGGAAATGAATGAACGCCACTTAGATCGGGTGTATAGTCCCCCTCCCACTCATATACTTTAACCCCATCTTCTTCATATAGAAATTTTCGGTCTTGAAAGCTCCCGCTTCTATGTACTATCTTACGGTTATATTCCTCAAAAAATTTATTTCGTAGAACCTCCTCCATCTTTTCTACATCAAAATCCATCCATGCCTCGTTATTGCTTTGACTGTTGTTCTTGAACAAACTATCTGCAATAGATTGTATAATAAAGTCGTCGATATCCTCTGCATTGACGAGCTTAGGATACTTATCTTTGCTTTTTGAAAATTCGTTGTCAAGAAATGCATCCAGCTCATCGGGATCATTCCGCTCGGCAATGCCATGATAGAATGCTATCATCTCCAGCAAGTTTTTAAAAGGATTGATTTTTACATCAGTACCAATGCAAACAAATTCCCCATTTTCCACGAAATTATAGTGTTCCATCTCTACTTTTGCCATCGATGTGCTCATTGATATTTTCCTCCGATCATCAATGTAGTATATCCAGATAAATTCTGCTCACGATGGAAAAACACCTGCTGCATATAAAATTTTTCAGCACAAAATTCAACACGTACCTAATCCCTCTTTCACTGCACTTTAATCACATTTTGGAACAATACAGGCGGGAGTGAATGCAATGTTACAACAAATTCTGTGCGCCGCCATCTGCGCGCTCTTCCTCATCATCCCTGCGGGTGCGCTCGCCGCGCCCGAGATCATCGAGACGGACGGCATCTATATGATGGGTGACAACGATACACCGAAATCTGCGCGCGATGCCGCGCGAAACGAAGCCATGCGCGCAGCGACGGAGCGCGCAGGCGTCTACATCGAGAGTGTGAGCGAGGTGCAGGACTATGCGCTGACGCGCGACGAGATCCGCACGGTCGCCGCCGCCGTCCTGCGCGTGCTCGACGAACAGGTAACGCCCGAGCTCGTCGGCGATGCGTGGCGCTATCGCGTCCACCTTGTCTGCTCTGTGGATACCGATGGGATCGACCTCGCCGCACTCGCGCGGGACAAGGCGGAGCTGGCGCGCCTGACGCGGGAGCGCGACGCCCTGCAGCGCGAGAACAACGATCTGCGCAGCCGCCCGACGATGCCGCGCGGCGCAGTCCTTATCCCGCCCGCCCCCGTCTATGGCGAGACGGGCGGCGTTTCTGTGCCCGTCTATGGAGAGGAGCCGCGCTCCCATGAGCCCACTCCCACCCCGACCATCTTCGCGGATGTGGAGGCGATGATCATGCGCGGAGAATACGCACACGCCGTCGCCGACCTCTCCCTGCTGCTGCAGGATCCGAGTGTCACGGGTGACGCGCGCGCCTACGCCTACCTTCTGCGCGGACGCGCCTACTACGACCAACGGAGCCCACGCCTCGCACGCGCGGACTTCGACGCAGCGGAGCGCACGCCGCACACGAACGGCACGTACCCGATCTGGCGCCTCTACGAATACCGCGGGCTGATCGCGTACGATGCGGGACGCTGGGAGGATGCCGTCAGCGACCTCATGAGCGCGTGGGATGCCTCGGACAAGACGGACGATACGCTGTGGATGCGCCTGCGCCGCGCCGAGCGCAGAGCCGAGCAGGAGCGCCGCCATCGCGTGCACGGGGACGGCGGCGCGCACAGCTGGGGCGTCGTGGTCGTTCCGTAGGCAGCGAAACGGCAAACACACTGCAGAGCCTTTTGTCCTGCTTTGACAAGCGCCAGCCCCTTCCGCTATACTTTGCTAGGTGCGGGGCACATCGCCCCGTTTGTTTTATGGCCTATATTAAGGAGGATTCACATGTTTCATCCCATGCGTCGTACACTCTCCATCCTCGCCGTCGGCGGTCTCCTCTGTGCACCTGCCGTGCTCCTTACGGGCTGCTTTGGCAGCGATGAGAGCAAGGGCGAAGACCCCGCCGCAGCTGTGAGTGCACTGCTCGGCGGCAGCACGACCGAGGACAAGGTGGATGCCATCTCGCCCTACCTCGACGCGACGAACGACTACAACCGCCACATCGTCACGTTCGACTACGCCCTCACGCCCTCGCTCGAGGATATGCGCAGCGGCAAGCGCATGACCTACGTCTCCCTCCCACATTTCAGTGAGCTGAAAAAAGCGCTCGAGGAAGCACGCGCGAACCCGAAGACGGCGGGCGTCTACAAGGACATCGACGCAGAGGCGGACGCCGTGCTTGCAATCCTCAAGGATCTCGCCCCGCTCTCAGAGAAGATGGAGTCCTACTACTCCTCCAAGGGATATTTGGCGGACGACTATGCGGCAGGTACGCAGATGATCGCGCAGTACCTCCCGCTCTATGACGCATTCGAGCCTGCGTATGACAAGTTCGACGCCGCCGTCACGACACATTTCAAGGAAGTGCAGCTCGCCCGCCTCGAGGATATGCGCAAGGAGGGGCGAGTGAACGCGGCAGCATTCCTCGAGCTGAACATGAAGGTGCGTGAGCTCGCGGACATGCTCGATCAGGAGCAGATCGATAACGCCGCTGCCGAGGCGAAGATCGCCGAGATCAACGCGCTCGTCCCGAAGGTGCCGGACATCCCCTCGCTCGCCACGTACAAGTCGAGCCTCAACCGCTTCATCGGCACGTTCCGCAGCTATGTCGCAGGGCAGGAAGACGGCAACGAGGTCGTGGACGACTTCAACGACTTCGTGCGCTCCTCCTCGAACCTCGATCTCGCCGAGCTGGACAAGAAGAAGTAATATGACTTCTCCCCCTATACGCGCGGGAAAATTTATGGTATGATGAGAATGCAGAAAACACGCGCATTTCTTTGATCAAAGAAAGGAGCGTTTTATCGTTATGAAGAAAATTCTCATCGCGCTTTTCCTCTGCATGGCGATTGCACAGACTGCGCTCGCACAGACCGTCACCGTTGACGGCGTGGGCGTCGACCGCGACTCCGCCATGCGCGACGCTGCACGCACTGCCGTGGAGCAGGTCGCGGGCATGTATATCAACTCCAATACCGTTGTCTCGAACACCGCCGTGGAGCTGGATGAGATCCTCTCCCACGCGCAGGGCTACGTTCAGAACATCCAGGTCATCAGCGAGTCCAACGTGGGCGGCGAGTACCGCGTCCGCGCAAACGTCGACGTGAACACCGATGCGAACTCAGCGTTCATGAAGCGTCTCGATGCCGTCATGCGCCTCAATGATCCGCGCATCGGCGTCGTCATTCTCTCCGACGATTCGGATCTCGACAACAACTACAACGGCCTCCCCGGTCATGACACGATCCTCGAGACTGCACTCAACGAGCGTCTGCTCGAGGTCGGCTTCAAGCACGTCGTCGACGTGAACCTCGTCTCGCAGCTGCAGGACTCTGCCGTGCTGAACGCCATGTACCGCGGCGACAGCCTCCTCCCATACGGTACGAGCAGTTCTGACCGCCCGATCGACTACCTCGTCATCGGACGCAGCCACGCAGAGGGCTATGATATCAAGCTCCCGAACAACAAGGGCGGCTACATCACGTCGCCCATGTCCTCGGCGCGTACCCATCTCGACCTCAAGATCATCTCGTTCGGCACAGGCACAATCATCGGCACCTACTCCGTCGATGGTCAGGGCGTCGAGAACAGTGAAAACCTCGCGCGCCGCAAGTCGCGTCAGACGGCAGCCGTCAAGGCGGCAGAGAAGCTCGAGCAGCAGTTCCTGAAGGCAGCGGCGAGCGCCTTCTCCGGCATCCAGCTCACCGTCCGCGCAAGCGATTTCTCGCTCGTCGAGCAGCTCGTCAAGGAGCTGAAGGGTCTGCGCGGGGTACAGGATGTCTACGTGCGCGGCACGAATGCGGGCAAGACGACCATCGACATCGCCTCCTCGCAGCAGCCGTTCACCATCCTTCAGATGCTCCAACGCGACACCAGCCTCTCCATCTTCGTCGAGAGCACCAGCGCAAGCGAAATCAAGATTACCCTCCGCTGAGGAGAATCTACCGTCCACATGAAGTAGAACTTCATGTGGACGGTTTTTAATTTTTTTGAAAAAATTTTTCCACCTCCTAAGTCCGCTGCAATCCCCGTAAGCCGCGCGAATCCCGTCATTTCACGGAACTATTCAGAAAACAGGACTTTTTAACCTGTCATATACTACAGTTCCCATTTCTTTTCATTTATGTTAAAATATGAGACGACATATCCATGTCATCATCCATGCACCCACGGTGGGCAGTGCGCGTGTTTTCTGCCCCCATCGACCTCCGCCCGTCCGCGCGGTGCACGCAGGGAGCCATTGGATCATTTAAGGAGGAATTGTATGTTTAGAAAAATGATGGGCATCCTTGTCCTTCTCGGAGGCCTGATGGTGGGCTCCGTCTGTCAGGCGGGACTCTACGACAACCCCACTGTGGCAATCATGCCCTTCCAGAACAAGGTGCCATACCAGTGGGACGGATTCGGCGACCGCGCGGGCATCGCAACCGAGGAGCTTACCGCCCTCATCACTGACCGCCCCGATGTCTTCCAGGTCATCGAGCGTATCGAGCTGCAGGGACTCGTGGATGAGCAGAGCCTCGGTATGACCGGTCTCGTTAACCCGGATACCGCCGTCGAGGTCGGCAACCTCAGCGGCGCGGAGTACAAGATCTTCGGCGCCGTCACGAACCTCTCGGCAAAAAGCAATACGATGGCACTCGGCGCACTCCTCGGTGGCATGGTTGGCAGTCAGGATAGCGTTACCGCGAACGTCACAATCCGCATCGTCGAGGTCTCCACGGGACGCGTCGTCCTCGTCGGACAGGGCAAGGGCACCTCGAAGCACGTCTCTGCGGGCGCTGCCACGGACGGCGGTATCATCATGGTCGGCTCGACAGGCAGCAGCGAAGAGATGGCGTTCAACGCCGTCTCCAAGGCGACCAAGGACGCTGTGAACGGCAAAGAGGGCATCTTTACGAAGATGGGCGTCAACAAGGGAAAGAAGCATTAATTTGACGGATTCCACGGGATCTGTCTCCCCAGAACTTTTCCGATTCAATTCAAAGGAGCGACGACTATGAAGAACCTGAAGAAAAAGGCGCTCGTCAGCGCCATGGCAGGCGTGTTCGCCCTGAGCGCAGGCTTTGCGGCAACGCCGGACACCCTCCTCCCCTCCATCTCCCTCATGCAGTCCGCCCATGCGGCAGCCATGTGGGACGAGGGCACGATCACAGCAGAGGGCTTCGGCACGCCGCCGACCGGCGTATACGGCTCGCGTGCAAACATCATGGCGCGCCGTGCGGCAATCGTGGATGCACAGCGCAACCTTGCCGAGCAGATCAATGGCGTGCAGGTGGACGCTGAGACCACCGTCGAGAACTTCGTCACAACCAGCGATGTCGTGAAGACCAAGGTCAGCGCACTCGTCAAGGGCGCGACGGTCGTTGAAGAGCAGCTCATGCCCGACGGCAGCTACCACGTGGTCATGTCCATGCCGATGTACGGCACGCAGGGACTCTCCTCCGCGATCATGCCCGCCATCCGTCAGAACACGCCGCCCACCCCGCCTCCGCCGGTCATCTCCGCCACCATCACCGCGCAGATCCAGACCAGCGGCGTAGGCTATACGGGCGTCATCGTGGATGCGTCCGGCATGGGGCTCAAGCCCAGCTTCTCCCCCGTCATCTATGACACGAATGGCCGCGCCATCTACGGCGTCAGCAACATCAACTACGATCAGGCGATCTCGCAGGGCATGGTTGGTTACTCCAGCAGTCTCTCCTCCGCGCAGACCCTCCCGCGCATTGGTGGCAGCCCGCTCGTCGTCAAGGCAGTGCAGGTGCGTGGCGGCAACAACTCCACGAACCCTGTCAACGTCGTTGTCTCCGTTGACGATGGCGACCGCATCCTCGCAGCAAACGCGCAGAGCCAGATGCTCATGAACGGCTCCGTCGTCTTTGTCCGCTGATCCGCAAGAACGACAGATACGAAACTCCCGAGGGCAGCCTCGGGAGTTTTTGCGTTATGAATCTTGGGAATCGCTGATAAAATAGACCCTCAGATTGGCGTAGATTTTTTCGTCCGAACAAGGAGGCAAACCGGACGCATAGCCAAAGCTATGTGGAGGATCGCGGGCACAGTGCGGGCAAAAAAAATGCGTCAATCTGACGGACTTCATTTTATCAGCGATTCCTTAGAAAAATCAACTTTGTTAACAGGAGAACAATATGAGACTATGGCATGAAAAACTTATCCACTTATTGCCCAAAAATCAGCTTCTTGGACAACATAGGGAATGTTGTGCTCTGAGGGGCAATGGATGGAAAAAGAAACATAAAACTGTGGACTATGTGTTTACATATTCCCCGTATCATCTTTTTATTTACCATGTATTGGTTATGGAGGAGATGGAAAAAAGAGGATATAATGTTTCTGCGGAATGGAAAGATAAAAATTATAGAGGAAAGACAGCAGAAAAGTACGATAATCTTAAAGAGGAAATTATAGGCAGTCCAATTTACAAAGAGCATAATATTGAATATCTGGCTGATTGCATAGAAAATTTAAGAGATAAAGGGATACATTTAGTTGTGGAGGAGTAGATTGATATAAAAATAAAAGAAGTTGAAGATAAACTGGAAAAGGGAGCTGTATCAAGAGAAATATTATATGACTCAAACTTCGCAGACAAATAACATACTGTAATCCTTGAAATATAGAAGCGGTACGACTTCTCATGGTACTATTTGTCGCACGACTGCAAGAGTGGAGGCTTCTCTGGCTGAGGGATAGGTACAAGAACTGCTGCAAGGCTTTCTGGCGGAACTGCCGATGCTGTTGGCACAAAACCTGCAAAATGTGCATAGACGGGTATTTTTCGCCTGGAGAGCCAGAGCTTTCAAGGCTCGACGTATATTTTTGATGTGCGAAGTTTAAGGAATCGCTGATAAAATGAAGTCCGTCAG
>NZ_KB290947.1:474821-478114 GCF_000318175.2 Selenomonas sp. oral taxon 138 str. F0429
CCGGACGCATAGCAAGAGCTATGTGGAGGATTTGCCGACGAAGTGCGGGCGAAAAAGATGCGTCAAGATGGCGGCGCTGAATTTATCAGTGCTACCTTAAGATCCTTATTTGATATGATGCGACAGGAACACTTTCGCCTATGAAAATGCCCCTGCACCGTTTCGGCGCAGGGGCATTTTGTGTCTATTTATGATCAATAGCTCGGATACAATCCATCCCACACCACACGCCGATAGTTCGTGCGGTCGGTGTCGCCCTCGGTGGAGATGCAGAGGATGCGCGAGTCCTTATTGAGTCCGATGCGGTCACGCAGGTAGTCGAGGCTCGTGTTCTGCATGAGCTCGGCAACGAGCCCCGTGGTGACAGCGCCGCTCTCGCCCGAGACGACGCGCGGATCATCATCGAGCGGATTGCCGAGGATGCGCATGCCCTTTGCCGCGACCCATTCGGGCACGGAGACAAAGTGGTCGGCGTAGTCTTTCAGAATCTCCCATGCAATTGGATTCGGCTCGCCACAGGACAGCCCCGCCATGATGGAGTTGATCTCGCCCGTCACGATATGCCGCTCACCGTCGCTGGCGGCAGCCGTGCGGTAGATGCAGTCCGCGCGGTTCGGCTCGACAATCGTGATGACGGGGCGCTTCTCCCGATCGTGTGCGGCGAAGTAGCCCGTGATCGCAGCGGGCAGCGACCCGACACCCGCCTGCAAAAAGATGTGCGTCGGCAGTTCGCCGTATTGCTCTATGGCTTCATGTGCAAGTGTCGTATAGCCCTGCATGATCCGGAGCGGGATCTCGGTATAGCCGTCAAACGCCGTATCCTGCACGAGCACCCAGCCCTTTTCCTTTGCGAGATTCGCCGCGTGACGCACGGTGTCGTCGTAGTTGTACGTCGTAAACGATGCCTCCGCACCAAGTCCGCGAATGTTCGCCAGACGCTCGGTCGAGCCACCCTTGGGCATAAAGACATGGGCAAACAGCCCAAAAATTTTTGCCGCCCACGCGATGCCGCGCCCATGGTTGCCGTCCGTCGCCGTGACGAGCGTGACCTTGCGCAGCTGCTCGCGGTACGCGGGCTTCTGTAGGTTCTCATAGGTCATCTCGCCCTCGGAGAGTCCGAGGTACTGCGCGAGATAACATGCGACTGCATAGCTTGCGCCGAGCCCCTTGAATGCGTTCAGCCCGAACCGCTTGCTCTCATCCTTCACCGCGAGCCGCCCGAGTCCGAGCCCCGCCGAGAGCCGCCGAAGATCGGCAAGCGGCGTCGGCTCATAGTCCGGCAGGCTCCGATGGAACGCGACCGCGCGTGCCGTTGCGCCCGAATCGAACGCCGTGACATCTGCACGTGCGCTGTCCATATGTGCAAGATGCACCGCCTTGATGGATTCGTTCATCGTAGATTCCTCCCAACAATCATTGTCCCACGTTTTTCTTTCATTATAGCACACACGCAAATCATTAGTAAGGAAATCATCGAATATATTCTTTTCATGATGTATTTTTCTGAATCTTTCGCTTGACAATTGTTTTCATTGCGCTATATAATAAGATTTAATCTCAGTATTGGTGCGGAAGGAAGATATTCGCCGCAGACACAATGCATCTCATTGGAAACATAGGCGTCCTTCCTCCCGCAGGTGTAAAGGAGCACGGATTCATTCCGCGCTTTCAGAAGGAGGAATTCCCCATGAAGAAAACTCTGGTATCCGCGCTCAGCGCGGCGCTCGTCATCGGCGCAGCATCGACGACATTCGCAGCGGCAAACCCGTTCAGCGATGTGCCGCGCGACCACTGGGCGTACGATGCGGTGACGCAGCTCGCGGCCGACGGCGTGGTCGAGGGCTACGGCGACGGCACGTATCGCGGCGACCGCAATATCACGCGCTACGAGATGGCGCAGATGGTTGCAAAGGCGATGGCAAAGGACGATATGCCCGCATCGGACAAGGCGCTTGTCGACCGCCTCGCTGCGGAGTTCGCGGACGAGCTGAACAACCTCGGCGTGCGCGTCTCGAATCTCGAAAAGCACGCCGATATGGTGAAGTGGGAGGGAAAACTCCAGTACACCTATGAGCGCACAGGCGGCGAATTCTTGGACAAATATGCGGGCGGAAAAAAGACGAATAACGAGCTGCTCTTCCGTCTGAACCCCACCGCCGAGGTCAACAGCCACTGGTCGGTCAAGGCGCGACTGGATTCCAAGATCGACCTCCGAACCGACAGCGGCAATGACGGCAATGTAAAACTCAAACGCGCCTATGCAGAGGGCAAGTACGGTTCAACCGTGATTCAGCTCGGCAAGCTGCCCATCTTCACGGAGCAGGGGATGCTGTTCGATGACAATATCTCGGGCGCAGCTGTTACCCTCGGCAAGGATAAGCAGGTCTCGGGCACAATCTACGCCGGACGCTACAACCTCCTGAACGCTGCATGGGGCGATGAGATCCAGGAGTCGATCGAAAACGGGCGCTATTCTGGTGGCACCACGGCGAGTGTGCAGGGCGTGACGGCAAACTGGGATCCCTCGGAGAAGTTCCACCTTGGTATCGACTACCTACGAGTCGGCAACAAGGCCGCCATCCATGACCTGATCGGGATGAAAAATCCACTTAATTTCTATGGTTTCGGCATGACCTATCACCCCACGCAGACGGTCTATCTCTCTGGCGGCTACTGGAAGAACAACAGCAACGAAACGGCAGAGATCAAGAAAGAACATCTGAAGTCCTACAACATTGAGCTCGGTTACAAGGGCGCAAACGAGGCAGATCCCGGCTCATTCGGCATCTACGCAGCCTATCGTTACATCGGCGGTGCAGGAACAATCGCCCCGACCTTCGATGGCGCGATGTGGAACACGAAAGGCTGGGAGTTCGGCGGACAGTACACTCTACAGAAGAACATCGTTGGCTCTCTTATCTACTTCCGCGGCAATCAGATCTACTCTGCAGAACCCGAGGGAAAGACCGGCATGAACAAACTCTTCGGCCGCGTCGAATTCTTCTTCTGATCGCTCATCTCTCCAACAAACGGAATACCGCCGGTTTCGGCCGGCGGTATTTTTGCGTGGTGCATGAACTTTCATGTCTTACGTTGTTTTCATTTCCCTTTAGTTATTTTCAGAATTTTCCACTTGACAATGTTTTTTGTAAGCATATAATAAGATCTAATCTCATTACTTACGCGAGGTGAGGAAATGATTCGCCGCGGACACAATGCGCACCATTGGAAACATAGGCGAACGATGTCCCGCCCGCAGTTTCAGAAGGAGGAATTCCCCATGAAGAAAACTC
>NZ_KB290947.1:478134-495153 GCF_000318175.2 Selenomonas sp. oral taxon 138 str. F0429
ATTCCCCATGAAGAAAACTCTGGTATCCGCGCTCGCGGCGGCATTCGTCGTCGGTGCGGCAGGAACGACGTTCGCAGCGGCAAATCCGTTCAGCGATGTGCCGCGCGACCACTGGGCGTATGACGCTGTCACGCAGCTCGCCGCCGACGGCGTGGTTGAGGGCTACGGTGACGGCACGTATCGCGGCGACCGCAATATCACGCGCTACGAGATGGCGCAGATGGTTGCAAAGGCGATGGCAAAGGGCGATATGTCCGCATCGGACAAGGCACTCGTCGATCGTCTCGCAGCGGAGTTCGCGGATGAGCTGAACAACCTCGGCGTACGCGTGTCAAACCTCGAAAAGCACGCCGATATGGTGAAGTGGAACGGCGTGCTCGAATACACCTACACGAGTTCCCGCTTTGATCACCCATATCGGGACGAGAGTGGAAAAGGCCGCAAGAAGGCCAACTCGGACAACCTGCTCTTCCGGCTTGAGCCGACGGCAGAGGTCAACGACCACTGGTCGGTACACGCGCGTCTGGATGCCGAGACCAAGATGAACAAGGATGCCGCATGGGACACCGATAAGGACGAGGCCTCCTCGGACGACAAAGTATCGCTCAAACGCGCATGGGCAGAGGGCAACTACACGAACTTCAACGTGAAGCTCGGTAAGATGGAAATGCTCTCGGCAGAGGCGTATGCAAAGCCGGGCGCGATTATTTTCGACCGCGAGTTCTCGGGTGCAGAGGTCACCTTCGGCAAGGACGTCCAGTTCAAGCTGCAGGCAGGGCGTATGAGCAGCGATGAACTCCAGAGGGATAAGGCGGCAAACTATCAGGGTGCAGAGCTCCAGTACAACGGACGCTTTACGGCGGGTGTCGGCTACTATCGCCTCAAGGCGGAGGATTTCGACGCGCTGCTTAAGGACAAGAAGCAGACCATGCAGATCTGGGGTGTAAATGCCGCCTATCGCTTCGACAAGAACAGCTTCCTCTCGGCGGCGTATGCACACAGCAAGGACTTCAAGATGGGATCCATGCCCAACAAGTCCTATCAGGTCACCTACGAGTACAAGGGTGCGGAGCCGGACGACAAGGGCTCGTGGGGAGCATACGTCTCCTATCGTCAGCTTTCCGGTGCATCCGTTGCACCGACGGGAGACGGAGCAATGGAGGGAACGCGCGGCATCGAGCTTGGCACGGAGTACACGCTCTTCCCGAACGTCGTTCTCTCGGCGAAGTACTTCCACGGCAAGGATCTCTATGCGCCTGTGGTAGGATCGGACAAAGACAAGGCTTCGAAACTCTTCGGCCGCGTCGAGTTCTTCTTCTGATTCCCCTATTTTCACACACAGATACCGCAGATCTCGGTCTGTGGTATTTTTGTATACATACATATCGTTGACGCACGCAAAAGCGTGCAATATAATGAAAGCATGGAAAGGAGGAGCGTATATGACTGCGATCAACGCCACTGCAGCACGTCGGAATCTCTATCAGCTCATCTCAGAGGTAAACGAGAACCGCAGCCCTGTCATCATCACGAACACACGCGGCAAGAACGCGGTTCTGCTCTCCGAGGAGGACTGGAACGCTGTACAGAAAACGCTCTATCTGAACGCCATCCCCAGCATGACCGCGAGCATTCTCGCCGCTGACAACGAACCGCTCGATGCCTGTGCGACGTATGACACAGACGAGGCGTGGTGATGTACCTCATTAAGTTCAGCAAACAGACGGAAAAGGATACGCCACGCCTCAAGGCCGCGGGACTTGAGACAAAGGCAAAGTCACTGCTGAATCTCATGCAGGACAACCCATTTCAGAACCCGCCGCCATACGAAAAACTCGTTGGCAATCTGAGCGGGAATCTTTCGCGGCGTATCAACATCCAACATCGACTGGTATATGCGTGCTGGAAAACATCGAGGGCTATGCTGCGCCGACAGGAGAGCTCTACGACGGCATCATTCTCGTCAAACGGATGTGGACGCATTACGAATAGACAAAGGAGGAATCACCATGCAGATTCGATACGAAGTCGAACACGGCCGCAGCGCGGCGTATGACGGAGAGAACCGCGTCGGCATCGCGGAGTTCGAGGATGCGGACGGACGTTGGGTCATCACCCACACAGAGGTCGATCCCGCCTACGGAGGACAGGGCATCGCCCGCCGCCTCATCGAGGAGATCATCGCCGAGGCGCGCCGTACGGGGAAGAAGATCGTCCCCGTCTGCTCCTATGCAGAGAAGATGATGACGGGCAAAGAGGAGTACCGCGACGTACTGTAATCTCAGTGCTCGCTGAACCCGAAATTCAGTCCGATCCGCTCACCCGTCGTCGTATATTCTTTGAATTTGTAGATGAGCGGGTGCCACTTCGCCGTGTCGATTCGCCCGTCGCGCAGCAGTTCGTCCGAGACAAAGATCGCCGTGATCCGGCAGACAGCGACGGCAAACCAATCCTTGGGCGTGATGCTCTCCACGACGGTCTCGATATGGATGGGACACTCCGCGACACGCACCGTCCGCACCGTCTCGCCGGGCAGCCTCGTGAGGCCGGCGGCGGCAAATTTATCCGGGCAATAGGTATAGCCAAGTTCTTTTTTCACACCGACGGGCTCTTTGAGACCCGTCGTTTTTTCTATGTGCTTCAGCTGTTCATAGAGCGTGCCGTCCGGCACACTGAACGTCGCCTCCGCTCCCTCTTCCAGATTTTGAAAGCCTTTATTCCCCTGGCCTATGCCGATCACCATCGTATTGCCAAGCGTCCATGACGAGGACAACGGCGTCAGATCGTCTGCGCCGGTCGCGCGATCCTTCGTTGTCATGAAAAACACGGGAAACCCGTAGTAAAACCCCAATCGTTCAATTCTCTGATGCATCATATGCCCCTTTCCGTCAACAACTCTGTTTTCAGCATACCACCTGCGTCAAGCCTTCGTACAGAAAAAGAGCATTGTACGAAGAGAAAAACTTCGTACAATGCTCCTTCTTCGTCCCCCTTCTACCGCTTGCACGGTCCCTTCCCCGTCAAACGGGGGAGGCTTCGGTGAACGGCAGATCAGGTTTCCCTGTCTACGGGGGACGTAGAGCAGTCCCGTTCTCCTTCATCAATCCGTGCAGTCTCAGCCGACCGCCTTTGCCATCGCCTCACCGAGTGCCGTGCACGCAGCGAGTGCATCGTCATCCGGCTCGAGCTCGCAGGTCACACCGTCCGCGACCATTGTGCCGCCCGCCGCATTGACGCGCTCCGTCCACGTGTCCATGAACGCGCCGCCGCCCCAGCCGTATGAGCCGAACAGCCCGACCTTCACGTCCTTCAGATGGTTCTCCGCCTCGACGAAGAACGGCTCGAACTCGCCCTCGTCGAGCTCCTCCGTACCGCAGGCGGGGCAGCCCATAAGGATCCCGTCGTAGTCCGCGATGCGGTCAGCGGAGAAGTCGCCGACGCGGATGAGCTCGCCCTCCGCGCTGCCCTTCGCAATCCCTTCCATGACCGCGTTCGCCATCGCCTCGGTATTGCCCGAGCCGCTCCAAAATACAACTGCAATCTTTGCCATGTAAAAACCTCCTTTGGGATTATATTCACTTACTTTTACGATGATAACATTTCTCAGGCTCTCATGCAATCCATTTTGAATTTTTTTCTCATTACAACTAACTATTGACAGGAATGTTATACTGTAACAAAATGTCTTTCAAATATAGAAAGGTATGATATGCAAAAAGAAACATTCAACGTGACGGGCATGACCTGCTCGGCGTGTTCGGCGCGGGTGGAACGCGCCGTAAATAAGATGGAGGGAACGGCGGAGGTCTCCGTCAATCTCCTGACGAATACGATGACGCTCGCCTATGATGCAGCAGTCACAAGTCCCGCCGCGATCATCGCCGTGGTCGAGGACGCAGGGTACGGCGCGAGCGTGAAGGGCAGGGATGGCATACAGGCAGCCCCGCAGAGTGGAAGCGCAGCGGATGCGGGGGCGGATGCCGCAGAGAGGGCGACGCGTGCCATGCGGTTGCGGCTTCTCACGTCCATTCTCTTCCTCCTGCCGACGATGTATCTTGCGATGAGCCCGATGCTCGCGATGTGGGGCGTGCCCTACGCGGCGGGATTCCAGGAAATTTTCTGGGGTGCGGAGAATGCGCTGACGTTCGCACTCGCGCAGTTCATGCTCGTTCTCCCAATCATGTATGTGAATCGTCCATACTATGTCAATGGATTCCGTAATCTCCTGCACGGTGCGCCGAATATGGATACGCTCGTCGGGATCGGCTCGATGGCATCCGCGCTGTTCGGCGTGTTCGCGATGTTCCGCATGAGCTGGGGGCTGGGGCACGGCGATCTCGCGCTCGCAGCGGAGTACAGCACGAACCTCTATTTCGAGTCGGCGGGTATGATCGTAACGCTTATCACAGTCGGTAAATATCTCGAAGCGCGGGCGAAGGGGCAGACGACGGGCGCACTCCGCGCCCTCATGCAGCTTGCACCCGCCGAGGCGACGGTCGTGCGCGGCGGTGTGGAGCAGGTCGTGCCTGTGGCGACGCTCGTCCTCGGCGATACGGTCATCGTGCGTCCCGGTGCACGCATCCCCGTGGACGGAACGGTGACGGACGGTGCGACGAGCATCGACGAATCCGCCGTGACGGGCGAATCCATGCCCGTTCCGAAAACGGAGGGCGATTCCGTGACCTCGGGCACGCTGAACGTCGAGGGGACGATTCGCTTCATCGCAACGCGGGTCGGTGAGGATACGACGATCCGTCAGCTCATCCGTCTGGTGGATGATGCGAGCGGGTCCAAGGCTCCGATCGCCCGTCTTGCCGACCGCGTCTCGGCGGTCTTTGTCCCCGTCGTGATTGCGATTGCCCTCATGGCAGGCGCGATCTGGCTCATGATGGGCGCGACGGTGGAATTTGCGTTTTCCATCACGATCTCGATTCTCGTCATCTCCTGCCCGTGTGCCCTCGGGCTTGCGACGCCGGTCGCCATCATGGTCGGTACGGGGCGCGGTGCGGCGCACGGCATTCTCATCAAGTCGGGGGAGGCACTCGAGACGGCGGGGAACATCAGCATGGTGCTGATGGACAAGACGGGCACACTCACCGAGGGACGCCCGCAGCTCGTCGGCATCCGTCCCGTCGGGATGGATGCCGACGCACTTGTCGCACTGGCGGCCGCGCTTGAGCAGGGCAGCGAGCACCCGATTGCAGGAGCGATTACGGGCTATGCTGCGGAGAAGGGACTGACCGTCCCCGCTGCTGCGGATTTCGCGGCGGTGTTCGGCAAGGGGGTGCGTGCGCGTGTGGCGGGCGTGGACTGTGCGGCGGGCAATGCGGCACTCCTCGCAGAGCTCGGCATCCCGCTCGCGGACGCGGTTGAGACGGCGCGGGCGGAGATGGCAGAGCGCGGCGAGACGGCACTCATCGTCGTGCGTTCAGGACGCATCGTCGGGCTCCTCGGTGTGCGCGATGCGGAGAAGCCGACGAGTGCGGCGGCGGTCGCGCAGATGAAGGCGATGAACCTCATGCCCGTCATGCTGACAGGCGACGATGAGCGCACGGCACGAGCGATTGCCGCGCGGCTCGGCATCACGGAAGTGATTGCGGGCGTTCTCCCTGCGGACAAACGCGCCCATGTAGAGCGTCTGCAGCGCGAGGGGCACCGCGTCGCCATGATCGGTGACGGTGTGAACGATGCGCCTGCACTCGTGGCGGCGGATCTCGGCATCGCCATCGGCGCGGGCACGGATGTCGCCATCGACAGCGCAGACGCGGTGCTCGTGCGGAGCGACCTCCTCGATGCTGTGAGCGCGATCCGTCTGTCGCGCAGCGTCATGACCAACATCAAGCAGAACCTCTTTTGGGCATTTTTCTACAATGTCATCGGCATTCCGCTCGCGGCGGGCGTGCTCTACCCCGCCTTTGGCATCAAGCTCTCACCCATGATCGGCGCGGCGGCGATGAGCCTGTCGAGCGTCTGCGTCGTACTGAACGCGCTGCGTCTGCGCCTGTTCGCCATCGAACACGCACCTGCAACGGAGATGGCGCACACGCGCCATGAGGTCACGGTCAGCCCCATCGCCTTCGCGGTGGATGACATACATGAAGAAACGGCGGATACTGCCGCCGCACAGGGAAAGGAAGATTTTACCATGGAAAAGACCATCAATGTCAAGGGCATGACCTGCCCGCACTGCGTCAAGCACGTCACGAAGGCACTCAGCGGTATGGACGGAATCTCGGATGTCACCGTCAACCTCGAAGCAGGTACGGCGACCTTCACCGCCGCCCGCGACATCCCCGACACAGAACTTGCCGCCGTCCTCGACGACGCGGGCTACGAGATGGGCTGAATTTATCAGTGCTTCCTATATCATTGTGGAAGGAAAGGTGATGCCCTATGAAAAAAATGATTCCGCTCGTTCTCGCCGCATTTGCCCTCATCGTTTGCACTCCGCCGAGTACAGCTCTGGCAAAGCCGTTTCCGATCTACGACTATTTGCAGAAGATCGAGAATACGGACTGGATCGTCGCCGAGACGCTGCGATGGACACCTGAGTCGGGCGCGAACCTCAAGGGGTACTATGTGTTTCGCGATGCGGATGTCCGCGTTGTCACCGTGGGCGGACGCAGGATCATTCAGCTGCCTGTCCATATCCTGCGCGGGAAGAATCTGAAGCATTTCAGCACCTTCCTCTTTTCGGTCGACCCCAAAAATCAGCTTTGGGGCATAGGCAACCCGATCAAATGGGAGCAAATTGAAGATTTTGCGCCACAGCACAAGCCCTTTGATCCCGTAACGCAGAAATGGGCGGTGAACCTCTCCGGCATGGCACAGATGGTCATGCAGCATGTCAAGTTCGACCGTCCCGATCTCTATCAGCAGCTTGATGTGACGTGGTAATGTTCTCCATACAGCGGGAAACGTCCATGTATGCGCATGGACGTTTTTCTATGCACTAAAGGAAGCACTGATAAATTCAGCACCGCCGTCTTAGCACATCTTTTTCGCCCTGCCATCGTCGACAAATCCTCCACATAGCTTTGGCTATGCGTCCGGTTTGCCTCCTTGTTCGGACAAAAAATCTGCACCAATCCGACGGACTTCATTTTATCAGCGATTCCCTAAAGAAAAGTATCCTCACATAGATTTACAAAATGACAGATTTATTCTACAATAAGAAAACCAATCTGTGAGGTGACGATGATGGAGGAAAGACTTGACACATCGCGACGCTCGGTGTTTATGGCTGGCGTACACGATGGCGTGCCGATTGCGCTCGGCTATTTCGTCGTGGCGTTCACGCTCGGTATTCTCGCGAAGACGGCGGGGCTGACCCCGTGGCAGGGCTTCGTGACGAGTGCGGTCAACATCGCCTCGGCGGGCGAGTACGCGGGCTTCACCGTGATTGCGGCACAGGCACCCTACCTTGAGATCGCCGTGCTGACGCTCGTTGCAAATGCACGCTACTTCCTCATGGCGGCGGCACTGACGCAGCGGTTCGCACCCGAGACATCGCTCCTCCATCGGCTCGCCGTGAGCTTCGGCGTGACGGATGAGATCTTCGGCATCACGGTCGCGCGCGGCGGAGCCGTGAGTCCCTACTACAACTACGGTGCAATGGCGATCTCCGTGCCCGCGTGGGCGGCAGGCACGTCGGCGGGCATCCTCGCGGGCGGCATCCTCCCCTCCGCCGTTGTCTCCGCACTCTCGGTCGCCCTCTACGGGATGTTCGTCTGGGTCGTCCTCCCCGCCGCGAAGCGGAGCCGCCCCATCGGCGGCATGGTGCTGGCGAGCTGTGTTCTCTCGCTTGCGGCAACCTATGCACCCGTCACGAGCGAGCTCTCGGGCGGCACGCGCACGATCCTCCTCACGCTCCTGATCGCCGGGGTCGGTGCGGCGCTCTTCCCCGTCCACGAGGAAGAGGAGGCAGAACATGAATGACATCTGGCTCTACATCGCGGTCATGAGCGCGGTGACACTTGCGATTCGTCTGACCCCCGCCCTCCTCCTGCGGCGCGAGATCAAGAATGTATTTGTCCGCTCCTTCCTCTTCTACGTTCCCTATGTGACGCTTGCCGTCATGACCTTCCCTGCCATTGTAGAGGCGACCCGCACCCCCGTCGCGGGCGCGGCGGCATTCGTCTTTGCCCTCTATCTCGCATGGAACGGCGCGAGCCTCTTTCGCTGTGCGGCGGGGGCATCCGTGATGGTGCTGATCGTGGAGGGAATTGTGTTTTCGCTGTAAAAAAGAGCTGCGCGCGCGGCTCTTTTTCTATGTCATAAGGTTTTAAGAATCGACTGATAAAATGAAAATTGGAGGTGAATGCATGGATTTCGACTGCTGGACAAGTCTCAAAATCGGAGAAGCATCCTACATCATCGCAGAAAAGATCCGCTACAAGGAGAAAACATCAGATGATGTATGGACAGAGTATGGACTTATCACAGATAAAAGTGATGTACGTCTCTGGCTGAGCATCGCAGACGATGGACTATCGTGCAGCCTCTCCTCCCCTGTGGGAAACAAAATGCCGAAGGGCTACCGTCTCCATGACAGCGGCACAGAGGTCGTAACGGGTGTATGGGGCGATACGGATGCCTCCGTCGGCGATGAGACGGAATACGAACAGTATGAAAGTGCAGACGGCAACGCAACCTTCTTTGTCGAACATTGGAACGGCAGGCGCAGCAGCTCCGCGGGACGAAAGATCTCCGCCGCTGTCATCGTCGCAGACACGGATGTCGGTGCGCGGCAGAGAGCACGAGCGGTGTATCTGCGCTCGGGGCTGCGCGATTTAGCCGTCCATGCGGGCTCAGGTCTGGCTGCCGTCGGCATCGTCCTTTTCTTCCTATCCGGCGTGCCCGACTTCGACACGCGGGACTGGCATGATTTCCGTCGCTTCGTCAGCATGCCCTATGCGCTGCATGAGCGGCTCTCAGATGCCCCCTACTACAAGGAGGGGGCTGCGGAGAACGGTACACGGCTCTATGCGGCGCAGATCGACGACGGTACGGCTGCCCTCGACCTCATCGAGGGGGTGGACGGTATGGTGCAGGATGCCTTTATCGAAAAGGCCGCTGCGGATGCCCCGCTCGTGATTCGCACACAACAGGAGACTGCACGCATTACGAGCGCAGCGGACGGCACAACGCACATCATCCTCACGGAGACAACGCCCGACCTCACACCTGCTGCCGAAAAACTGGAACGCGGCTACGTCCTCATGCGTTATGCCGAGCTTGTACGCACGGGCGATCAGCGCGGGCGTGCCGGCGTGGTGCTGCAGGAAAGTCCGAGGGTCGACACTCCCTCTGCCGCACCTGCGGATAGAGCGGCAACGGCAGCAGCACCCCCTACGGCTTCGCCCGCACCGACCACCTCCGCGAGCGAGGAGACACCGCGCCGAATGCGCCATCTTGCACACTGACTGCGCCGCTCTACGGGCAATGATATGAAAGACAGGAGAACCCACATGATTGATCTGTCCACCCTGATGCTTACCGTATTCTATGCCGCATTCGGCATTCTGCTCATGGTTGTATCCAACATCGTGATCGACCTCTTCATCCCCGGCGATTTCGCCGCCGAGATTCGGCGCGGCAACCGCGCGGTCGCATGGCTGTCGGCGGGCTCGTTCATCGGCATCGGTGAGATCCTGCGTGCTGTCATCATGTCTCCCACTTACGAAGCGTTGACGGCGGACTTCGTGCAGGGGGTTGTCGCAAGTGCCGTCTACGCAGCTGTCGGCATCCTCTGCTTCATCGTCGGTTTTTTCATTATCAACGCGTGGCACCGCAAATATGAGCTTGCCGCCGAGATTCAGCGCGGCAATACGGCGGCGGGCATCTTCGTGTTCGGGATCTTTGTCGGGCTATCGCTCGTCATCAGCGGCGCGGTGCATTGAGGTGATTCTGCATGGAAAACATAGGGCGCAAGGCCGCCATCCTCGCCGCCGCATTTGCCTCCGTCGGAGCACTTGGCGCGGCATACGTCTATCGCCATGACATCGCTTTTTCCATCGCTGATGCCGTGCATCCCGAGTGGAATGCGGGCGAGGCGCGGCTTGCGGATGCCTATGACCGCCGCTATACTCTTCTCAACAACGGCGACGGTACGGAGACCGCACTCTATGACGACAGTACTGCCGTCACCTTTCGCCACGACGGCGCGGGCGACCTCGTCTGGCTCTACGGCACGGCGAGCCTCCTCGCCCCCCTCGCACCGAACTACTTCGCCTTTCACGGATTTTCCTACGCAGGCGGCACGATGGACCTCGCGCACATGACCTACCGCGCAAACGCGCCGCTCTCGCCGCTGCCCAAAAAATATACCGCATCCGGCACGGGCGCACATACACATGTAGTAAATCACGGCTATGCGGGGCGCAATTACAACGAAAAGAAAAGTGAGAAGTCGGGCGAGGTCAGCCGCAGATCCGGCTTCGGGCAGGCGGGCATCCGCTCCTCGGGAGGTTCGTGACAGTGAGCAATACGCACAGAGAGAACTACATTGACCTGCTCGATCCCGCAATTTTCACCTATATCCAATACGGTGACTATGCTGACCGCTACCCCACACATACGGTGCAGGAGTTCCCACAGGCATTCTACGATGAGATGCGCACGGCATCGGCAGGGTTGTTTCGTATCTTCTGCAAGGCAGCACAGGTGCTGCAAAACGCTCCCGACGACTTTGCGCGTGCGATGGATCTGCCACGCGAACTGCTTCCCTATCTGCGCATCCCGAATGCGTTCGGACTGCCGACGTGGCTCTCGCGCTTTGACTTTGTCCTCGACGAGAAAGGGCATATCCGCATGGTCGAGATCAATGCGGATACGCCCTGTTTTATTGTAGAATCCTTCTATGCCAATGGGGTTGCGGCAGCGTACCATGGCCGACGTGACCCGAACGCGGGGGCACGGGCGCAGCTGCGGGATTTCCTCACGCACATCCACAATAAGCTTGCTGCACCCATCGCCGATCTAAAGCGACAAACGCTCACGCACCGCCCCTTCGTATTCAGCTGCTTTGACGACTATCCCGAGGATCTGGCAACGACGCGCTTCCTCATGGAGCAGATGCAGGAGGGGGTTCCGCATGGCGATATCCGCTTTCTCTCGTTCTACGAGATGGAGATTGACGATGAGGGTATCCCTCTCATAGACAGCAGATATGCGACAGCACTCTATCGACTGCATCCGATGGAGATATTGATTGATGAGTGCACAGCGGACGGTGAACCGCTCGGTGCGATATTTCTGGATTTATATAAGGAAGGAAAATTTGCATTGATGAATCCGCCCGAGGCGATTCTCCTGCAAAACAAGTCCTTTATGGCACTCGTCTATGCACTCGCGCGGACGGAGCAGTTCCTAACTGCCGAGGAGTGTGCGCTTGTTCGCCGCTATCTCGTCCCCTCGTATTTCGAGGAGGATTTTGCCGCGCTCATGGACGGCACATACATCCGCAAGGAGATCTGGGGGCGCGAGGGGAAGAACGTCCGTCTGGTCGAAAAGCAGGGCGACCTCGCGAAAACCGTGCATGAGAAGCAGCCCGACAACGCGGACGAGATCATCTGCCGCGAGAGCCGCGCGGCGATGTATCAGGACTTCATCCGTCAGCCGCGCTTCGTCCATACGGTTGATTCGGGGACAATCGAGGGATGTCTGACCCTCTCGTGCTTCATGCTCTTTGACACGCCCTCCGCTGTGGGCGCACGCTTCTCCCCCGCCGCGATCGCGGGCACAGAGGCGTACTTTTTGCCGCTTGTCGTCGCGGAATAATGGGCAAAAGAAAAACGGAACAGGCTTTTTGCCTATTCCGTTCATCGAAACTTTGTGCTATAATGTACTTAAGTGACTGACAAGGTTCGGCCTCCCTCAGGGGAGGTGATGCATGTGACGCTTTATGAAAAGCTGTCGCTTCTAGTTGCAGTGCTCACACTCATAACTAGCATCATTTTCAATCTGCTACACTTGTAAGCAGAAAAAAGAACCGTACGCGGTTACGCCGGCTCCTTCTTCAAGTACCAAAATACTAGGGAGAGACCGACGTCACTACTCGTCAGTCACTCTTTTTGTGTCTTTATTATATCGTTACAACAAAAGATTGTCAAGCGCGCTCTCTGCTCCGCTCCCAATAGCTTCCCGCGAGGAAGAGGACGAGCGAGGCGGTGATGCCCACGGCGATGGGGTGCAGTCCGAGCGGCTTGAATCCTGCCGCCATCGCGGCGCAGTAGATGAGCGTGCCGCCGCCCATTGCGGCGAGTGCGCCCGTGCGCCGCGCCCATGTGGTAAAGAGCCCAAAGACGAGCACCCAGAAGAACGCCGTCTCAAGCCCGCCAAACGCGAACATATTGATGAGCCAGATGAGCGACGGCGGTGCAATGGCAAGCACGAACACGATGATGCCGAGCGTGGCGGTGACCCCCATCGAGAGCTGGCGCAGCGTCTTTTCCTCGACGCACTTGCCGCGTTGCTGCTGATGGTGGAGGTAGACATCCTTTACCACCGCCGACGAGGCGACGATAAGCACGCCCGAGATGGTGGAGATCGACGCCGCCAAGGGGCCGATGATGGCAAATCCGAGGAGTTCTGGGGGCATGACCTGTGCCATGAGCTGTGGGATGACACTGTCCACACCACCGAGTGCCTTTGCATCGACACCGAGCACCCCACGTCCGAGGACTCCGACGAGGTTCACGGCGATGTTCATAAAGGCGATGACGACCGTGCCAATAATCATGGCGCGGTGCATATCGCGGCTGCTCCGATAGCTGATGCCGCGCACAACCGACTGCGGCAGGGCAATCGTGAGTGCCCCAACGAGCAGCCACTGTGAGATGTAGAGGGAGATGGGCATACGTCCCGCTGCCGTCGGTGTCAGCATCTCGGGATGTGCCGCACGCAGATTCGCCAGAATCGCTGCAAGACCGCCGCCCGCCTCAAGTACATAGTAAAACAGCAGGACGATGCCGAGCATCATGACAATCGCACAGCAGGTATCTGTCAGTGCAACGGCACGAAATCCTCCTATCGACGTATAGACAACAACCACAATACCAAACAGCACCAGACCGAGCTCATAGCTGTAGCCCGTGACGGCGGCAAAGAGCTGCGCCCCGCCGACGAATTGTGCGACCATCGACGCGGCAAAGAAAATCACGATGGCGAATGCCGCGAGTGCCGCAAGAGCGTCCGACTGATAGCGGTGACGGATGATATCGACAATGGTGACAGCGTGGATGCGCCGCGCCAGACGTGCGACCTTCTTGCCGAAGATGCCGAGCACGAGGAAGATCGTCATGGTCTGGATGACCGCCATGTAGATCCAGCCAAAGCCGATCTCGTACGCCATACCCGGCCCGCCGACAAACGAGCTGACCGAGCTGTAGGTCGCGACCATCGTCATCGCGAGCACGAACGCGCCGAGCGTCTGCCCGCCGACGAAGTAGCCCGAGAGGAAGCCGCCCGCGTGACTTTGCCGCCGCACATAGATGCCGAGCGCGAGCATTGCCGCCATGAAGCCGAGGAGCGGCAGGAGCACCATGAGATTCCCATTCATCGTGCCGCCCCCTCTCCGCATTCATCGAGGGGGACGTCCTCCGCTGCAAATGCCAGATAGACGGCGAGCACAGCCCCCACGGCGAGCACGCCGACACTCGACGTAACCGCCCAGAGTGGGAATCCCGCGACGGTCACATCGACCTCTGCAAGACCGAAGCCAAGCACCGTCCAGAGGGCGGCAAAGAGAATACCTGCGGCAGCGGTACGCCTCGCCTCGCGAGCGATGGCGTCCGCCGCCTTTTTTTCATCGTGCATGATGAACCTCCTATACAGTTGTGCCGTCGGAGGCTCTCACTCTCCGCAGCATCCCGAGCGCTGCCGGCACATCGGCGACACTCTCACAAATACCGCCCTATCCTACCACACCTTTGAGATATGCGCAATCGTTCTTTATTCAAAATTTTCTTTGTTCAGCCGATCCATTAGTCATATATACGGCCTTCAACGGTCATAGATTTTTGGTTTAAAATGATAAAACTCCTTGATTCTGCCCTAAAAAAAGTATAAAATTGAAGATATCTATTAAATATATGAAAGGGAGGAAGAATTTTGGGAATTAAACAAAAATTGTTGCTGATGGGCGTACTCATGGCACTGCTCGTCGTGGCGATCTGCGGCATCGGCTACTACAAGGCACAAAGTACCCTCACGGAGAGCATCTCAGGAGAAGTTGAGGCACGCCTCGACGCGGAGGCAAACGATCTCAACACATGGCTTGCACAAAAGGAGCAGCAGGCGGTCAGTGCTGCGAATCTGCTCGAGGCATATGACGGCAATCCTGTCATGATGGATCGCGAGATGATGAGTCTCGCCTCCAACGACAAGGAGGTACTTGATCTCGCGAACGGTGCGGAAGACGGACGCTTCATCAGCTGGACGGACGGTGACATCTCCGACACCGACCCGCGCGGCCGCGATTGGTACAAGCAGGCGAAGGCAGCAGGCAAGCCGCTCTTCACCGAAGTCTATCAGGACGCCATCTCGAAGAAGATGATCGTCTCTGTCGCTGTTCCATACTATGGGAAGGACGGCGCATTCACCGGCGCGATCTGCTCCGACATCACACTCGATACGCTCGGGGAGCGCGTTACGCATCTGAAATACCACGGGCAGGGAGAGGGCATCATCATTGACCCGAACGGCCTCATCATTGCCTCTACCGAGGGAATGGCAATGCACAAGGCAGAGGAGAACCCCGTGCTCAAGGAGCGCCTGCCCGAGATGCGCGAGAAAAAGAACGGCTACTTCGCGATGGAAAAGGACGGCGAGGAGCAGATCATCGCCTATGCGACGGTTCCCTCCACCGGCTGGATTGTCGCTGTCGCCGTACCTGAGAGCGTCGCCTTTGCGCAGCTCGCAAGCCTCAAGACGACCTACAGCGTGCTGAGCCTCATCGGTATCCTGCTCGTGGCGGGCATCATCTTTGCACTCCTGCGCTTTGCTACGACCATCACGGGGACGACCGGACGTCTCATGCACCACGTCGATGCCCTCGCCAAGGGCGATCTCGGCCTCGACGACCTGCCGGTCACCTCGCAGGATGAGCTTGGGCAGCTTGCCGCGAACTTCAACACGATGATGAAGAACATTCGCAACGTCATCCGCCAGGTCGCGGGCACCGCCGAGCAGCTTGCCGCCGCCTCTGAGCAGCTCACGGCGGGGGCGCATCAGACCGCCGAGGCGGCGACCGAGATCGCGGGGACCGTCAGCGCCGTCGCCGACGGCACGGATCGTCAGCTCGAGAGCCTCGCGGGCGCGAAGAAGAACATCGGCATCGTCTCGGGCGACATCGAGCGTGTCACGCACGAGGCGGAGCGCGTCGCGGGCAGCTCGACCGCGACCGCCGAGGCCGCCGAAAAGGGCGAGAGCCTCATGAACGACGCCATGGCAAAGATGAACGGCATCGAGCAGAGCGTCCTGCGCTCCGCCGAGGTCGTCGAGAAACTCGGCGAGAGCTCCAAGCAGATCGGCGAGATCGTCGAGACCATCTCCGCCATCGCCGACCAGACCAACCTCCTCGCCCTCAACGCCGCCATCGAAGCAGCGCGTGCGGGTGAGACGGGACGCGGTTTCGCCGTCGTCGCCGAGGAGGTCCGAAAGCTCGCCGAACAGTCGCGTGAGGCGGCCGACCAGATCAAGGAGCGCATCGCGGGCGTCCAGCGCGACACCGCACAGGCAGTTGCCGCCATGCAGAGCGGCACGAGCGAAGTGCAGGCGGGCACGGCTGCCATCCGCGAGGTCGGCACACAGTTCGAGAACATCACGCGCATGGTCGACGAGATGAAGGAGCAGATCGCGAACATCAACAAGTCCATGCAGACCGTCACACATGGCACGGAGCTGATTATCCAGTCCGCCACCACAGTGGGTGAGATTACGGAGAAAACGGCGGAGAATATGCAGAGCATCTCCTCCTCGTCCGAGTCGCAGTCCGCATCGAGCGAGGAGATCGCCTCCGCATCCCAGTCGCTCGCAACGCTTGCGACCGACCTCCAGAACACAACAAACAAGTTCAAGCTCTGAGCATAAATGAGATGTGGGGCTGCTGCACGAAGACATTTTCTTCTTCGTGCAGCAGCTTCATTTGATTTTGAGGAAAGGATCCCCATGACCGACATCATCGACATCCACACGCACAGCATCGCCAGTATGCACGCCTACAGCACGATCCGTGAGATCGCGACGATGGCAAAGGAGAAGGGGCTCGCTCTCGTCGGCATCTCCGACCATGCGCCCGCGCTGCCCGGCACGTTTCACGAGATGTACTTTCGCAACTTCAAGGTCATCCGCCCCGCCGCCTACGGCATCGACATCATCATGGGCGCGGAGCTGAACATCATGGACTACGAGGGCGGCGTCGATCTGCCCGAGCGCGTCCTGCAAAAAATGCACTATGCCATCGCAAGCCTGCACGATGTCGTGATTGCGCCCGGCACGCAGGAGGAGAATACATGCGCCCTCCTCGGTGCAATGGCAAATCCCTACGTCACGGTCATCGGACACCCCGACAACCCCGCCTACCCCGTGGACTTCGATGCGCTTGCCCGTGCCGCTGCCGCAGAGCACGTCCTCATCGAGGCAAACAACGCCTCGCACAACCCGGACGGCCCGCGCAAGGGCTCGGAACTCCTCGCACGGGATCTCCTTGCCGCCTGTCGCCGTCACGGTGCACACATCCTCATCGGCAGCGACGCTCACATCGACATCGATGTCGGCGAGCACAGTCATACGCACGCCATTCTCGCGGACATTGATTTCCCCGAGGAACTCGTGCTGAACAGCGATCCCGCCCGCCTCGAGGCATGGATTGCAGAGCGTCACGCACGAAACGGCGTACATTCCTTAAATTATTTTTCTTAATTGTTTTCTTTTTATAGTTATTTATATATATTTATCGTTATTTATTTTATGAATACAAAGAAGCTGCCTCCGCCGATTTATTTTCGGCGGAGGCAG
>NZ_KB290948.1:0-613 GCF_000318175.2 Selenomonas sp. oral taxon 138 str. F0429
TTGGCTAACGTTTTGCATTGTCTAGTTTTGAGGGCGCATCGAACGCAAGAGATTGCGTAGTTGTGACCTCTTTGTTCACTGAAAACTGCACAGAAGAAACAAGAAAATCTAAAAGGGAGATTTCATGTACTCATGCATGAGGTTTTCCTCACTGAGGTCTTCTACCGCAAGGTAGAAAGTAACAGAATAGATTTTCCCGAGGAATCGCTGATGAAATGAAGTCATTCAGCTTGGCGCAGATTTTATGGTCTGCCGCGGAGACAAACCGGACGCATAGCAGAGCTATGTGGAGGATTTGTCGACAACGGCAGAGCGGAAAAGATGCCCAAGATGGAGGGCTGAATGAGTCAGTGCTTCCGAATAGCAAATTAGGATAAAGCGAAAATACCTAAGTAAACTTAAAGACGTAAGTCAAGTTTATAAGGGCATACGGCGGATGCCTAGGCGTTTCGAAACGAAGAAGGACGCGATAAGCTGCGATAAGCCATGACGAGCTGCAAGTAAGCATTGACTCATGGATTTCCGAATGGGGCAACCCGGCGGGAGTAACGTCCCGTCATCTTGCACTTGATGCAAGAGGAAAACACCCGATGAACTGAAACATCTAAGTAGT
>NZ_KB290949.1:0-19218 GCF_000318175.2 Selenomonas sp. oral taxon 138 str. F0429
ATCCAACGTGCCGCACTCACGGCATATCGCTCCAAGAGCGCAGGAGATACCAGTTCCGCACATCCGCGCCGCTTGAGCCACTCCCACGCTTCTTTGTAAAGTTCACTCGCCGCGAGCGTTGAGCCGTCACGCTGAACAGCCGATAAAAACTCCTTGGGAGGCGGCATATCCACGCCCTCCGGCTCTGTTGCGATTTGCTCAAAGTCCAATACCTTCAGCTTGCGCTTTCCGGGATTGCCCTCGGTCACTTTTTCTGCCAAGGATTTTCTTGGTCTTCCTCCCGTGCCGGGCTGCGGTCCTCTAAGCCCCATACGTTTCCCCCCTTAAAACTTTTCAAAACTTTTTTGAGCATAAGTTTCAGCATTTGGACTGTTTTATCGAGCGGTTCAAATGCCCGTCGTTCCCCGCTGTGCATGGCTTCCCACCGAAAAATCACGCTGGCAAAACTTATCTCTCTAACTGGCCTAAAAGTTATGCGAATTTTTCTGTACGCCCCCTCCCCGGTCCAGTAATGGCGCGGTTTTGGAGATTTAACCGCCCCCTAGGGACTATCCCTCGCCTCTACCGCGCTGATGAATCCGCTCATGACACGATACGCAGAGCGACATCAAATTGCTCTCGTCATGCGTGCCACCGTCGGCGAGAGGTCGAATATGATGCACAAGCGTCGCGAGAACGTATCTGCCCCGCTCCTTGCAACACTCACACAGCGGATGCGCTGACAAATAGCGGTCACGAATCCTGCGCCATACGCTGCCATACCTCTCGTGCTGATCGTACCCACGCGTGAAGTGGTCGTAGTGTCGCTGCATGACTTTCTCGTGCTCCTCGCAGTAGCAGCTTTTTCGATCCGTAAGGTTCGGACAGCCTGTCATGCGGCAGGGTCGCTTCGGCTTTCTCGGCATCGCTTCACCTCCATCAAAAAAGCCCTCGCGGAGAATTGCTTCTCCGAGAAGGCTGATTCCATATCCTATTCTTGCTGAGTGTATCATATCACATCGGTCGTACTGACATCAACCTGACATTCACTGACATTTTGTGACATTTTTCCGCTTTTTGACATTTCATGACATTCCCTGACATTTCATGACATTTCCTACTCTTCATGAAGGAACGACCACACTTTGCAAGCCGCGCTCATGGATACGGTATATCTGCCGTTCCCCGACTTCCATGCGCCTGGCAATCTCCGTGACCGTGTGATACCCCATGTAGCGCATCTCCAAGACCAGCCGCTCATCCATATCCTCCACAGCCTGTATCACGCCATAGATCTCGGCGCGGAGACTTACCAAGCGGTCAATCTCCCGATCAATCTCCTCCTCCTGTTCCACCAGTTTCACCACCACATCGGAAAGCTTGTGCGGATTCTTCGTAGCACTCCCCGGCATATCACTAAGGACGGTGGTGGTCTTGGTGGCCATGCTGCGCAGCCGCACGGACTGTTCCAACATACTGTCTATTTTTCTGTCAATCTTGAATGCCTGGCTCAGATATTCCTTAGCGGTCATCATGATCAGACCTTCTTTTCGTAGCGGGAGCAGCCCGGCTGCCAAACGTCGCCACCTGTATATCCTATGGGAGCAGTCTGCCCCGCCTCCTGCACACAGTCGTTGCAGTTCCAGCATGTAAGTCGATGGGCGCAGGATGTGCAGATACATTTTTTGCAAGACGCATGCGTTCCGCAGCGGTCATGGTGCATGACTTCCTCGCTGTCAAATTCCTCTGTACCTTCCCAAATTGTCAGCCGATGATGAGCAGCGTACAGATATTCCTCCATGCAGCCGTTGCTGTCCTTCCAGTTTCCTGCCATGATCACACCGTCGCATTTGCCGAGAAGCATTTTGCACTGCTTCAAGACCGCATCGTAGGGAATCTTGGCGGCCTTCAAGTGCCGCATGGCATCCAGCGGATTAACGAACAAGATATGCGGGTATTTCCTGGAAAACTCTGCTGCAATCGCCGCTGCTGCCTTGCGGTTCTCTTTTTCAGCTCCCGTATAGGGATGGGAAATATAAATCATGTTCATAGCGATCTGCTCCTTTCTTACTTGCAGTGCCTCAGCGCGTCTCTTGCTGTAGGGTCGCTGTAGCCTTCCCCGTTGCGGTTCGATGTGCGCTGAAGCCCCAGCTGCTTGATCTCAATGTGAATCCCCGGCTCTGCCGCCCACTGCTTTTCCACAATCTCCCGCACTACTTGGGCATCGTCCTTCCAGTAGCCGCACCTGGTCATGCAGTCCTTGAGCATTTTCTGCAGATTGTCGGTGTCCGGGCGGGTCGTGCGCCACTCGCCGCTTTTATGGGACTTGCCCACCGGGAAAAGCCATGTGGTGCGAAGCTCCAAGGCTCCCTCCATCGGCACTATCGGACGATGGTTACCGAGATGTGCAATCAGAAGTGCCTTTGCTTTCTTCAGGGGAGCCGGGTCGTAAAATATCGGTCTGCCACCCACGATCCGCACGGATTTCTCCTGTGCGGTCGCCGTAGGAGGATTGATGTCGAGGAAAAATCTCATATTCTGTATACTCCTTATTGAAAATTTCTTTCGATTATGTTTTCATTTCGGTCAAAGGTTTCGTCACTGTCATCCCGTGTGGGGGAGGGCAGGCTACTGCAGCCCTCCCCACACTGGTGACAGCAGGGACAGACACTCTTTATTTATAAGCCTTTGTCCCTGAGAGTTTTCCAATAGGAAATTTATCCTTTGTCCGCCTCATCCTTGCCCATAGGTTTTTTCTCCCTTTGTCCCTGCGTATTCTTCTTCCCCACCACGCCGTTTTCAATCCAGTAGCTGTCGCTGAATTCGGCAAGATAACGGCGAATGGTTTTCTCGTTGAGTTCCGTGTACTCCACAATGTCCTTGATTTTCACGGGAGGATTGATAGAGCAGATCTCGTAAGCCGTATCCAGGGCAGCCTTGCGTTCCTCGACGGTCGTCCGCTTGCTGCTGCGTGAGAGGTTCGCTGCCATACTTCCTATGGCGGGAATGCTGCCCAATTCGTCGCTGTTATCAATGCGATGCACGGGATGCTCGAACCAGAAGTTTACCGGCTCTATGTTGGCAAATTCACGGAGATTGGATTCCAGTCGCCAAGCCGTAGCGTGACCGTCCCGCAGATTGTTCTTGATGTCATCCGTGAGTTCCAACTGGATCATGTCAAGCTGGGCATCTGGGTCGCGGGCAAATACGCCGGAGCCGGAAGCCCTGTCCATCGCCCGCTTGTTTCCCTGCGCTCCCTTGCTATGGTGATGGCAATAAATCGCAGAACAGCCGGTCTCCGTGCAAATCTTGTCAAACTGGTTGCAGAACTGCCCCATTTCGGACGCGTTGTTTTCATCCCCCGTGATGACCTTGTAGATGGGGTCGATAACAATGGCATCCAAATGCTGGTCGCGCACCCGGCGGATGAGTTTCGGCACAAGCTGGTCTAATGGCACAGCGTAGCCTCTCAAGTTCCACACGATGATGTTCTCTGAGTCATTCATGGGAAGCCCCAATGCCTCGTAAATCTTGAGGAATCGGGTGATACAGCTTGCCGGATCAATCTCCAAATTGACATACAGCACACGCCCCTTGCGGCAGGGAAATCCGAGCCACTTCGCCCCCTCGGCTATGGCGACGCAAAGTTCCATCAGGAGAAAGGACTTTCCCGCCTTGGACGATCCGGAAATAATCATCTTGTGGCCACGGCGCAGGATTCCCTTTATAATCTCCTCCGGCAGTTTCGGCGGATTATCCTTGTACTTGGCGAGAGATTCCAATGGAGGCAGTTCATCCGTCACTCCTTCCACGAAGTCCATCCACTCCGTCCATGACTTCCTGCCGATGTTCGTTGCGGCGAGGTACTGGCGATTGCCGTTTCGAGTAAGCCCCGGCATTCTGGAAAGCCGGGAGGGATTGCGGTTCTGCTTGTCGATGGGGACGCCCTGCTTTTCCATGAAGTCGTAGAGAAAAGCCACGCGCTTTCGATACTCCTCATAGTCAGCAGCATCCACACGCACTATGGCATGGAGGCTCTTTCCTCCACTATGCACCAGAGCTGCAATCGGCAGTTCCAGCTTGCGGAAAAGAACATCCTGCTCGGCGATGGGAAGTGTGTCGGATTCCACCAAGGCATACTTGAATTTGGTGACGTTGTCGTTTTTCACGCCCTCACCATCCAGCGGATTGAACCGAATCCAACCGCCCACCTCCGGTTTCCAGTCGCCGACGGTCGCTCCGATGTCATCGGCGTGCTTCTTGAGGGATGCGATCAGCTCCCCTGCCGTGCGGTCATATACGCCCTTACTGGGCAGCCACCTCCCCTCACCGTCCTGCCACACATCGCCCGTGACATAGCCCACTCGGTCAGCAGGATCAAACAGCAGGGAAAGATAGTCGATCAAGTCCTGCACGGGATTCCACGCATCGGGATGGGCAAAGCCGTTGAAGCCGTCGTTGCCGTCATACTCAATGGTATCGTCCCATGCCATGCAGCCATCCTCTCCGGCATAGGGAATCCAGCCGCGCTCTTTTGCCAGCTGCACAATCGTTCCGCCCTTAACGGGAGTGGCCGTGCCGTTAAAGCCCTCCCACTTCTTCTCACATTCGCCGGGATGGTAACGCTTGTCACTCCTGCTCCAATCGTCCCAGATGGAGCAGGGATATCCTTCCTCCTTGAGTGCCATACCTACCGAGATCCATGTGGCGCGATCAACCTCTGCAACGTTGATGTACTTCAAAGCCGACAAGATATTCTTGTCCATGAAAAATCACGTCCTTTCACGGTGTATATACAGACGGCGTCATCCCCTGGGGGACGCACCAATGATTCATCGCCAAGCGGGAGATCAGAGCACTGGCTGCATCGAACTGCCACGTGCCTACGCGCCGAAAGCCGTAACGCTCCAAGCAGCGGATCTGTTTGGGGGTGGCGAGTCCTTCCTCCTGCCGCCGTTTCAGACGGTCGATGAGAAGCGAGGCAAGCCCCGCATTTCCCACGGTATCTGGCAGGATGCCGCGATTCTCCAAGAAGGCAATCTGCTTTTCGGACGGCGGTCCCATTTCCCAAGGAAAGGTCGGCGCGTAGCTTGTGAGATCCTCGGCGGCGATGGAGAGGGCATACTGGATGGGGTCGACAAGTTTTTTCTTCTTGCTCCGCATCGCGGCAAGTTCCCGCGCAAGTGCCTCCTCCCGCTCACGCAGCACGTCCCGCTCTGCGTCCTCCTCGGCTTCGAGGATATCCACCTCCTCGTCATTTCGGAGGTTTTCATCCATCATTGCGGCGATGTTCGCGTCCTTGGCAATGAGAGCCGATGGTCTGCAGAGATCGTAACGCTCCGTCAGCCAGAGAAAGTCCAACAGGAGCAAGTTCTCCTTGCCCGGAAAGAGCCGCATGCCGCGTCCCACCATCTGCTGATAGAGACTCCGCACTTTGGTGGGGCGCAAAATTACGATGCAGTCCACAGCGGGACAGTCCCAACCTTCTGTAAGGAGCATGGAGTTGCACAGCACGTCGTACATGCCATGCTCGAACTCTGCGAGGATTTTCGAACGGTCATCGCTCATGCCGTTGACTTCCGCCGCCCTCATGCCGACGTCATTCAGCATCCGACAGAACTTCTGCGATGTGGCGATGAGCGGTAGGAAGACTACGGTCTTTCTGCCCCTGCAGTAACGCGCCATCTCGTCTGCAATCTGATGGAGATATGGCTCCAAGGCGCAGCCAATGTCCGCCGCGTTGTAATCCCCACCGGAGATTCCGGCCTTGCTGATGTCCAGCTGCAAAGGAATCATCCGTGCCTTGACGGGAGAGAGATACCCTTCCCGAATGGCGCGGCTCATGGAATACTCATAAGCCTGTGAGTCAAAAAATGTGCCGAGTGTCTGCTTGTCTCCACGGTCGGGTGTTGCCGTTACGCCGAGGACATTGGCATCCGGAAAATGCGCGAGCACACGCTGATAACTCTCCGAGAGTGCGTGGTGCGCCTCGTCCACGATGATGTCCTGAAAGTAATCCTGCGGAAACATCGAAAGCCGCTTCTCTTGGCAAAGGGACTGCACCGATCCTACTGTCACGGGAAAGAAACTGCCGAGGCTGCGGTTCTCTCCCTGCTCAAATGCTGCATCAAGTCCCGTGAGCATCTTCAGCTTGTCAGCGGCTTGGGTGAGAAGTTCCCCACGATGCGCCATGATGAGAACACGATGGTCTTTCTTTACTTGCTCCTGCGTAAGTGCGGAAAACACGATGGTTTTGCCGCAGTTATGGGTAATGGTGAAATCCGACAGCAGATAACGGTTGTCTCCGTCCACGGTAAAGCCGTAGTATTCTCCGCAGCCTGCCGGCTGTACATGAAAACCTGTCCGCAAAACAGATTTTTTCTGCTGACGCTTGTCGGCAATCTTCCGTTTCACACGGCAAGGGATGATGGAACAATCTCCGCTGATGGAAACGCGATAATACGCGCCCGTAAAGTCCCGATACCCCTTGATGCACGGCTTTACCGATGCCCGAAGGCCTGCGGAGCGGCAGAGAAACGCCACATCATCTGCCAGCCTTCTTGACTTGGAGATGTAGTCGTAGCCTTTATCAATGTAGTAACCATCGGTATCCAAGAGGCCTGCGAGAATTTCAAGCCGATTCGCCAAATCGGTGTATTTATATGCGTCCGGCACAAACTTATCTCCGGCGCGACCTCCGTAGAGCCTTAATCGGCGCAATGCCTTAATCAACCGATTGCTCCTGCGTCCCCTTTCGGAAACGAGAAAGTAGGTGGTGGCTTTTCCTGCCGGCTCTGTCCGAAGGCGCAGATTCCATACATCTGCCTGGTGAAAAATGACGTGCCTAATTTCCTTGTCCGGCGTCGTCACGCTGACACCGTGGACAATACAGCCATCCCCAAGAATCACGCCGAGAAAATAGGGGTCGATTTCCGTTCGCGCATTCCTGTGGGCAGGGAACGATTGGATTGCCCCGGAGCGAATCAGCTTATGCAAATGCTTCTTGCTTTCTGACCAGCGGAGCCATTCGGCTACCGTCACATCCACCAATTCCCCGGCATGACGCTGAGAGGGATATTGGGGATTGCTGCATTCCCTTGTGCGGACGAGCGTAAGCACATGGTCTTTTGTCACGGTGAACGGCTCGCCCTTGATGGGGACGATCCGATACATCAAAGACTTTCCACGGTGGAGAACTAGTACCGTGCGCTTCTTCCCATCGGCACCGAGGAGTTGGTCCCCTACCTGTACATCTTCCACCTTTTTGCTGCGGCCATCGGCGAGGAGAACTTTCTCTCCCTGGGCATGGCATCCCGTCGGCAGGACAAGGAGCGTCTTGCGACGCCCCTCGCTCCACTCGGACAGGATTGCCTGTTTCGCCTCGGCCTGATACGGTCTAAGTTCCACTTGCTTGTCCTCCCATCAGAACGGAATGTCCGCCGCGCTGACGGGAATCCCGCCGAAGTCTGCAGAGTCCTCGACCGAAAAGAACTTCTCGTCATAATCGTAGAAACGATCCACATCGTTGGTCTGTTTCTCGTTGCCGTCCCGGTCGGTATATTTGCGGGGTCTGAAATGAGCCCGCCCCTTGGCTCCCACGAGATTGTTCCAGTTCATCGCCAGACGCTCGCCGTGCTTCTTCCTGCCAATGCAGCGAAAGAACGCCGAGATGCGCCACTCCACGAGGCGGTTCAAAATGAGGTCGGTGCGGACACTGGCGACGCCCTGCTTCGTTTCTACCTGCAGAGTAAGCGTAGCCTTGTTGCAGGCCTGCATCTTGGCACTCCCCGGAAAACGCCCCCGCTCAAAAGCGGACACCACGAAGTTGTAATCCCCTTCGGGCAGGAGAATGAACTCCTGACCATCGCTTTCAATGGTGTCAGTCCAATCCATACCCACGTTGTTGTTGACAAAATCTGCCATGATGTATTTCCTCCCTTAGCCTTTCGCCTTACGGTTCTGCTGAATGATGTCAAAAATCTGATCCCAGTAGCGGATGACATAGCCGTACAAGAACTCCTCGGGGTAATCGTCAATCGGCGTTTCCAAGGTGTATTTCCCACGGGCGGCCACCACCTGTCGGACTTCTTCCTCGGTGACGCCCTTCTTCTGCAAAATGCTGCGGAACACATCGGCAGCACTTTCGTCCTCCGCGCGGTCTTTCGGCAGAGGCTCTGATGCTCCCTCTGCCGCTGTCTGCGTGACGGGAGCGGATGCCGGCGTCTGCTCCGACGAGAAGATATGGGCGATATGCCTGTAGTCAAGTTCCAAGACATCCGGAAGCGGCACACGACTCTTTGCGTCCCATGCGGGATGATGGGATGTGTACATGACCCGCTTGCCGCCCCGCGCCTTCTGCGTGTTGTTCTCCGACGTGACCACAAAGGTCTGATAGTTGCAAAAGAGCAGGATATCGCACCATTCCTTGAGAAGCGGCGCCACTTGCTTGCTGAGTTTCATTTCCCAGCGGTCGTATGCGCCCATCTCATCCGGCTGCTCGAACTTCCGCATCTTGGCGTGTGCTGTGACCACCACATGCACTCCGGAGGCCAGTACCGAATCAAATGCACTGAGAAGCCTTGCAAATTCCTCGCCCAAGTAGGTATATCCTTTGCCGTAGCCGAAGGACTCGATGGAGTTCTGCTTGTACTTTGTGCAGAGGTAGCTGACGATGAGCTGCTCTGCCCAATCAGCGGTATCCAGCACCAGCGTCCTGCACACATCCTTTGTGGCTGCCACCTCCTTGACCACGGAGAGCATTTCCTCCCAAGACTGCGGCTTCTCGATACGGCGCACATCCATGTGAGCCGTTCCTCCCTCCGTATCGATGAAGAGCGGATCGGGGAATTTGGCGGCAAGACCGGACTTACCGATTCCCTCAGCCCCGTAGATGACCACCTTTTGGGCGCGGTCAATTTTCCCTTTGGTGATGTTCAGCATTGCGTATCTCCTTTCTGCTCACTTAATCCGAAGACTTCGTCCTCTCGTCTCCAAGTGGGCGCCGGGAACTTCCTCGCCGCCGCTCAGAGCTTCATAGAGTGCCTCGCGGTTCACGTCCTTATGCTCCGGCACAGTAATGAGATAGGCGTCCGGGATAAGTGCGGCATTGTCAATCTTGAGCGGCTGTTTGCCGCCGTTCTTCTGAACGCTCATGACACCATACCTCGTGGGAACTTTGGATTTCCCCATCGCATCGAGGTTCTGCCGGTACCACTCCTTGATGCGTTTGATGCGGTTCTCTAATATCTGCCGCTGCGCTTCAAAGCGTTTCTCTTCCTTACTGTATGCCTCCGCATACGCTTCCAGAGATTTGATGAGCGCGATTCCGTTCGCGCATTTCTCCTCAAGGGCGCACTCGATGGACTGAAGCCCCTCTTCCAAGAGCTGCAGATCCATCGACTCGTCCAAGACGAGATCGAAGAGTGCGTTGAAGCCTGCGGCAAGCTCATAAAGCGGTCGTGCCGGCATATGCACCCTCCTTCCCCTTCTCGAAGATAGCTACCTCGTCCACGGAATCTCCCGGCACAATCACCGTGAGCTTCACGGGACTGCCAAAGAAGAAGCGGAGCAGACGCTCCCGCATCGTCAGCCGATGGCAGGCCATGATTCCACCGCTCAGGCGCTCCCTGGACACCTTGATGTTAAGTGTGTGATGCATCGTGATTCATCCTTTCCGAAAGGCGCTTTGATGTTGCCCTTCACCTAAGAGCCACGGGAAACGCAAAACTTCATGGTTTCATAGAATTTTTTTCTTGTCAGGCAAAACTTTTTTGAGCCGCTGATAGATGCGCCGCATCCGCTCCGATATGGTGCTTTCCAATACGCCCTCCTGACGCGCGATCTCTGCCTGACGCACGCCTTCCCAAAACACGCGCCGCAAAAGTTCCCTCTGCTGAGGTCGAAGCTGCGCGATGGCGTGATGAAGCTCCGAATAATCCGCGCCGAGCAAAGCCGTCGGCACATCGGGCATGGCATCCGCCCTCCGGCCGTCAAGATCATCAACAGACAAGTGGACATGACGGCGCGTCTCGGTCCGGTTCCTGCAGAATGTAGGGGCATTGACCTCGGCATCCAAAATCTCCTGTGCCGTGCGCCGCTTGACCGAGGTCTTGTCCTCGGCTTCATCCAGACGCTGCCGATAGTCCGTCTCCACCATGACGGTGCATTCCTCCTCGGGAACTTCCAAAACAGTCGGATGGAGCTTGTCTTCGTAATACAGAGCAATTTTCATGGTCGTGTCCTTTCCGCCTTGGATGCGGGCGGCAGGAACACAAAAGGCCGATGCACGCGATGTACACCGGCCTCTTTCGCCTGAAAATGGGCGCAAAAAGTCACGGTGGAAACACCGAAGTGCCAATACTGCTCGCGCAGTTCGTCTCTTCGTGCGTTCCCGCCGCCCCTAATGGCCATCTCAAGGCATTGAGAAATTTACAAGATTTACAATTACGGCTTGTGAATGTTCACATTCACATAAATTCCATTAACAAAAATGTAGATTTTTCCCCCTTACTGCTGATATAATAGAAACTGTGTTTTATGTGCGATGATGTTCTCTCACCATCCGGGTAAAGCATACCAAATCTGCTCCCTCGAAAATTGGACTCCGGTGGACGGGAGCGGACAGACTCTGTCCACTTTTCGCGAAGGGGGAGTTTTGTGTTAACCATCAGTCTGTTTTTACAGATCATGAGAAAGTACGTTGGTGCGGAGAACAAATCGATACCGAGTTTCTGCACCTACTTCTTCGCTCTCTTTATGAAGGAACCGATCTCTTCTCGCGAGGTTGGTCTGGACGATGACGACAAGTACTACCCTTTCGGCAAGGAATCTGAGAAAAGTGCCGCCTACAAAATGTACAAGGGAAAGAGAGACATCCCGGAATCTGCCCTGCGGGCGGTTCATGCCAATCTCGACAAAAGCCGCTTCTTGGAAGCAGCTGCGGATATCCCCTTCGATGCCCGCAAAAATCTGTGCACCGACCTCTCTCAATACGGGGTAGATTGCACCACAGACAATGTGGACGAGACGTGCGCCGAGATTTTCTGCAGCATCATCAAAGCGGAGCTACGAAAGCTCCCCGGTGTTGAAATTGATCTCTTTGAAGGAAGGAACGAGGTCGGCGAAGTTATACCTCCCGTCCCGATTCAACCCGCCCGCTATGCGGACGGAGCGGTCTATCTGCCCGGTGGCGATGTCATCAAACTGCATCCCTCCATAAAACCTCATGGGGACATCAACGAAGCCACGCTCCCGTATATCCATGCGCTCTGCGAGGTGTATGCGGAGCAGCTCGCAAAGGATGTCACACCAAAAACCACAGGCGAATTGCCGGAGAAACTACAGCGGCATTTAGAGCTGCAGCGTCAGGCATATTTCGATGCAAAAAGCATCGAACGCAGCGTGCGGGATGCCTTCGTGGACGGAGAGCGGCAATTTTCCGCACTGAAGGACGATGCCTATGACGGCATCGAGATGGTGTATTTTGATGAGGATTACGAGACGGGCTACGTCCGTCTGCGGGAAGTGTTGAAGAAAATCACCAGTACGGAACTTGCCAAGTCGAACCTCGTCAATATCAAGGGTTTTATCACGAACAAAACCCGAAAGGGCGTCTGCCATATATTGGTGGACGATGCGCGAATCAAATCGTGGGTGAACACCGATGCCTAAACTATTCAATACGACCTTTGAGGTGTCACTTCGCATTTTACTCATCCTCTCTGCCGTAAAGCCGCGTTCCATAACCATTGACCGCATCGCGGCGTATGATCTTATGACAGTCTATGGACGGGATTTCGGTATAGCAGAACAAAACCTGCATGGCGAGAACCAGTTCAGCTTCAGCGAATTCTCCGCCAAACGGGAGCAATTGAACGGCGCATTGAAATCCCTCCTGCTGGACGACTTTGCTGCCGTAGAGCATTCCCCCAGAGGATTCTTGTTCGGATTGAATGAGCGCGGCCGTGAGTTCGTGAAATCCATGCAGTCCGAATACGCTGCAACATATATGGAGACAGTAAAAAAGACACACCGAATGCTTGGAAAAACATCCGATGCGTCTTTGCTTTCAAAGATTACGCGACAGGCGATGGACGCGCTAAAGAGGAGATAAATGGATGGCCGGAATATATTTTAGCCGTGTCACGGCAAGAGGCATAGGCAAGCGCGACTCTTTCGTGGATTTCACCCCCGGTCTGAACATCATCTGTGGGCGGTCGAATACCGGGAAGACCGCCGTTGCTCGGTGTATTGATTTTGCTCTTGGCAAAATGGGTGACTTCCCCATAGACGAGACTTTTGGTTATGACGAAGTGGAACTTCTGGTGCAGGCTGCCGATGGCACGATCAGTATCACGCGTAAATTTCACAAGGATCAAGTGGACGTGATAACCAACATCCCCGGCATGATGAGTGACAAATACAATCTGAAATACAGTCAGAGTCAAAGAAACGGCTTGCCTGTGCTGAGTGACCTGCTTTTGAACGCAATGGGGATTCCCGTCCCCTGCATGGTGATCAAGAACATCGATTTCAAGCGGGCACCACTGACACTCCGAACCATCCTCCACATGCTGCTCTTTCTCAACAATGACATCGGCAAGGTAGAATCCGTGTTGGAGCCGAAGGAAAGCATTCAAAAGACCGTCTTTCTCTCTTCCCTGCTATTTTTGATGACCGGCTCCAATTTTCCCGAGCACGATGAGCAGACCAAGAAGGAAATCCGCATCACAGAGCGAAATGCCATTTTAAGATATGTGAACAGGCAGATCAGCAACATCTATGAGAAGAAGAAGGTGCTGCAAAAACAGATGACGGCGTTTCAGGGCATTGATGTGGAGCAGCAGATGACCGCCCTCATTGCAGGGATTGAGCAGACAGAATCTGCGATCTCTGCAGCTCTCTCCCGCCGACAGGAACTGGTACAGGAAATCAGCGAACTACAGGAGAAAATGACCGAGGCGGAACTGATGAAGTCCCGGTACGCTGCCCTCAAGAGCCAGTACACAGCCGACATCAAGCGGCTGACCTTTATTGCCGACGGCGAGATGGAACGGAACGCGCACGATAAGAACACGGTCTGCCCCTTCTGTGAGAGTCATTTCACGCCCAAGGATGATGAAACCTACATCGAATCTGCCCGTGGCGAACTGTCCCGCATCGTGACTCAGATGAATGATCTGACGAAAGCGGAACAATCCCTCGCCGAGGAAATGAGGTGGATGTCAGAGGAGATGGCAAAACTCGATGCCGAGAAGGACAGCATCGAGTGCCACATTCAACAGGAACTGCGTCCCAAGGCAGAGGCGATGCGCAAATCACTCGCAGACTACAAAAACTTCCTGCAATTAAAGCGCGAGATGAGCGTAATCGACGATTTTGCAGTCGGCTGGGAGGCAGATTTAAGGAATCCTCCGATCGAGCCGGAATCTGCGTTGCAGTATCATCCCAGAGAGCATTTTGATGACGATTTCAAAAAAATCATCAACCAATATTACAAGGACATCCTCCTTGAATGCAGCTATTCGACGGAGCCTGTTGTTGCCAATTTCAATATCTCCAATTTTGATATAGAGATTGATGGGCATAAAAAATCTGCCCATGAAGGGCAGGGATATACGTCCTTTGTCAATAGTGTGACCGCCCTTACCTTCCGTCACTATCTTGCCCACCAAGGCAAATATTATCCGGGCTTCCTCATCATTGATACGCCGCTTCTTGGTCTTGACCAAGGCGTAAAGGATTCTGACCCGAAAAGCATGGGAGCCGGACTCTTCCGCTATTTCATGAACCACCAAGAGGAGGGACAGCTGATTATCATTGAAAACTCAAAGAATCTGCCGGAGTTGGACTATGAGGCAGCAGGAGCCAATGTTATCACCTTCACCAAGGGGCTGACGGAAGGCCGTCCCGGTTTTCTGGATGGCGTAGAGTAAGCGGAGACGGATATGCGAATAACTTATAACAGGCTGTGGAAGCTCCTGATCGACAAAGGAATGAATCGGCAGGATCTCCGGCGAGCGACAGGCATCAGCCCCGCCTCCATCGCCAAACTGGGCAAGGGAGAGAATATAACCACGGATATTTTGCTGAAGATATGTGTGGCGCTCAATTGCAATATTGAAGATATTATGGAGTCCGTAAAAGAAGGGAGTCCGAAACATGAACAAAATAGATAAGTTGCAAAACCTCGTTCAACGGTTTTCGGAAAGCATTTCATATTACAAAGACAAAAAGAATAATTACAATGAGCATTCGTGTCGCATTGAATATATTGATCCGTTGCTAAATATTTTGGGTTGGGATGTCTCAAACGAAAAAGGTCTCTTGCCACAATATCGTGAAGTCATAGCAGAAAATTATTCCACCACGACAGATCGCCCAGATTACACTATGACACTGCGTGGTGTTACTAAGTTTTTTGTCGAAGCAAAAAAACCGTCTGTCGATATTTCTGCTCTAAACAGCCCAGCATACCAAACTAGGCGATATGGTTGGAATGCCAATCATAAAATTGCCGTTTTGACAAATTTTGAGTATTTACTTATATACGATACTCGCTACATCCCCAAAGAAGATGATGCCTGCTCAGTTGCACGTTATCGCATATATCATTTTACAGAGTATGTGAACAAACTAGATGAAATGATATCTCTAATCTCACAAAAAGCCGTTTATTCTGGACAATTCGATAAGTTTACTGATACTCAATTTGCGCTAGAAGAGGAAAAAAAGCAACAAGTCGACAGAATATTTTTGTCCCAAATCAATACATGGCGAATTGCACTAAGCAATGAGCTTTACGTCCGCAAGGGGAAATATGCATCTTTGGAATTTCTCAATGATGTTGTTCAGGAGTTTATCAATCAAATTGTTTTTATTCGAATTTGCGAAGACAGAAATCTTCCTCTCTATCATAAATTAGCAGATGCGATTGATGACCCTTTGCATATTCAACATAAGTTAGAAGAGCTGTTCCGTGCAGCAGACAAAAGATATAATTCGGGGATGTTCTCTGGCGAAGATATTATATTCGACCTTTCCAGCAATGTTATTATTGACATGATCCATGGGCTATATTATCCGCAAAGTCCATATCTGTTTAATATAATTGAGCCGAACCTGCTCGGAAAAATCTACGAGATGTTCCTAACGGAGGAACTAATCCTATTAGAAGATGGCTCGATTGGACTTGGAAAGAAAACATCCTGCCAAAATCGAGCTGTCGTAACAACACCAACAGAAATTGTACGATATATAGTGGACAAAACGCTATCAAAAGTTTGCGCTGGGAAATCTCCAGAGGATATCCATAATCTCCGCATATGCGATATATCGTGTGGATCTGGCATATTTCTGGAAGAAGCATTTGAGTTCCTACAGGATTATTGCATTCAGCAATATCTAAAATCTGGTAAAAACGACCATCTTATCAAAATCGGAACAAACCGCTATAAACTTCCCTTGGAAGAAAAAAAAGCCATTCTCACATCATGTATCTATGGCATAGATATTGATGTTCACGCAATAGAGGTCGCAAAATTTTCCCTGCTCATAAAGCTGATCGAAAATGAAACCGCGCCCTCGGTTGTTGATATCACGCCAATTTTGCCAACTCTCGATGAGAATATCCGTTTTGGAAACTCCTTGATTTCCTTTGATGATCTAGAGAATACGACTGTTTTCGATGAAGACATTACTCGTATTGCACCGTTTGACTGGAAAAGTATAAATGCAGGACGCTCGTTTGATGTCATTATTGGTAATCCACCTTATGTGAAAACGGAGGAAATGCATGCATTGTTGCCTTCCGCCGAAATAACTCTATATAAAAAGAAATATAAATCGGCATATAAGCAGTTTGATAAATATTATCTTTTTATGGAACAGGCTATTTGCAAAGTCTCTGCAAATGGATATGTATGCTATATTGTCCCAAATAAATTCTTTAAGATTGGTTCGGGCAAAAAATTACGCGAACTAATTGCAAAAAATCATATGCTTGTGAGTTTAGATGATTTCGGTGACGCACAACTTTTTGAGGATAAGACAATATATAGCGCAATTGTCTTAATCCAAAAAAGCCGCCAACAAAAATTCTCATATTCCACCACCGATTCAATAAGCAAATTATGGGTTGGTGAAGGAATATCTTCAATTGAGTTATCATCTACTTCGTTGAATAGTCTACCGTGGCGACTGACAACAGATATGGATTTCATTTCCATGCTTGGAAAACTTGATAGTGTATCTGTACCTCTCACCAAATATGTAGATATTTTCAACGGCATCCAAACAAGTGCAGAGAGACCAATACCTGTTTATTGGTTTTCTTCGGATGAAGTTGTTTCGGAGGACAAGTACGCCATTGAGATTAAACGAGGTGGAACCACCTATACGATTGAAAAGGATTTGTTGCGCCCTTATTTCAAACCATCCAAGCAGGTTGAAAAAGGTCTCAACTCATATAGCAAGCTAAAGACCGATAAGCAAATTATTTTTCCATATGATCCAGACGGTCATTTGATTCGTATAGAAAAAATGCGTAAAGAATACCCCGGCGTATTCAGCTATTTGAGTGCATATTATGATCGGCTTCTTCCGCGCTGTGTCTGCCCAACTGGCGTACGCGATGTTCCTAATGCCACTCTAGATACATGGTATCAATATGGCAGAACACAATCTCTAACTGCTTTTATCAACACTCCAAAACTCATCGTTGGAGTGTTGAGCAAGGAGCCTATGTATATACTGGACGAAAATGATATGTTGATTGCATCTGGGGGAACTGCAGGATACTGTGCAATTGCGAAAAAACCTGACAGTCCATATTCACTTGAATACATTCAAGCATGGCTTTCCCACCCTATTACAGAGCGAATCTTGGAGATAGTCGGGAGCGATTTTGAAAATGGATTTTATGCCCGCGGAACTTTCACGCTCTCAACACTCCCCTTCGTCAAACTAGATTTAAATAACAAAGCACAAAAAGATATTTATGACACCGTAGTCAGCCTCACTCATCGAATTTACACTATCAACGATAAACTGGATGAGCCTTGCCCAAAACGTGTCAAATCTGTGCTTATAGAACAAAAAAACTTGCTTATTGAGAAAATTCATGGCTTAATTGCAAGGGTATATAGACTCGATTTTAACCAATAATGAGGTTTACATCATGAGATTAAAGGAACACAGTTCCTCGCAAAAATTACGGGGTGCCTACTATACCCCCTTGTCTCTTGCCAATGCTATGACTAATCTTATCGCACATGAGGGCATACAGTCTGTTTTGGAACCTAGTTGTGGAGACGGTGTATTTCTCGATAGTATGATGCAACTCGGATTGTTGGAGCGAATTGACTCGGTTGATGCCGTTGAAATTGAAACGAGTGAAACTGAAAAGTTGATGCAGCTCTACAAAGAATATGAGGGGGTACATATTTTAAATGAAGACTTCTTTGAATTCTATGCACGTGTTGTAAATAATAATCAATTTGATTTGATTATTGGTAATCCGCCGTATATTCGCTACCAGTATCTGACAGAAGCACAGCGCGAAATGCTGTCCGAAATATTGTCAAATAATGGTATGAAAGCCAATAAATTAATCAACGCATGGGTTGCTTTCATAGTAGCTTGTACGCAAATGCTCTCGAAGAAAGGGAAACTAGCATTTGTTTTACCAGCTGAAATTTTGCAGGTGGCATATGCAGAGGAATTGAGAGAGTTCCTTTCTAATCGTTTTGCAAAAATTACACTAATTACGTTTGAGCAATTGGTTTTTCCGGATATTGAACAGGAAATCGTTGTACTTATCGCGGAAAAAGGCGTAAATGACGAAGGGATTCGTATTATTTCCATGAATGATTTAGCTGATTTCTCCAAGACGTATATCGATCAATATGACTTTCAGGAAATACGTCATGTGAAAGAAAAATGGACAGCATATTTTACTACTGTCCAAGAAATTCATCTAATTAAGGAAATCCAATCTGATCCACGGTTTGTCAAATTCGCTGATTTGGGGGTTATTAACGTTGGTATAACGACAGGTAACAATAAATATTTCTCCATCACAGAGGAACTGTGCCAACAATATCAACTATATGATGTCACACGCCCTCTTATTGGTAGAAGTTCCCACGCTCACGGTATTTTCTTTACCAGATATGACTGGGAAAAAAACAAAGCATCAGGAAAACGTGCTCGTCTGATTTGTTTTCCTGATCATATCCCAGTTGCCAATTATCCCCAAAAACATCAGGATTATATTGAGCTGGGCGAAGTGCATGGAGAGAACCATGGATACAAATGCAGAATAAGGGATTTTTGGTACATTGTTCCATCTGTTTGGATACCTGACGCATTTTTCTTGCGCCGAAACAATCTATATCCAAAGTTCGTATTAAATCTATGCGATGCTGTTTCAACTGATACAATGCACCGTATAAAATTCCATCCCGGCGTAATCCCTGAAAATGCTCTATTATCTTATTATAACAGCATCTCATTTGCTTTCACTGAACTTTGTGGCAGAAGTTATGGCGGAGGTGTATTGGAGATATTGCCGAAAGAAATGGGTAATATTCTTCTTCCACGGATCGAGCAAATTGATTCCAATTTACGCTCTAAGTTGCTTAACTATATTGATCTTGTTTTACGGAATGGTGAAGATATTGAATCTGCATTAGATACAGTAGATCAAGAACTACTGATCAACACATTAAACATTCCACCGGAATGGTGTACACAATGCCGAACTATCTGGAAAAAACTGCAGCAAAGGAGACTAAATCGCAGATAATCTTCTATTTGCGTAATTTTTTACTCCTGATCCCCGATTAACGATGAATACTCTATTAACGATATGCAGAAGCAATCGTTAATAGAGTATTCATCGTTAATAGAGTACGCCCCCAGTCGCTCTTCCTCTTCCACTTTCTGAGAAAATTAAGAAGCTGCCCAAAGGCAGCCATCGGCAGAAAGCCCATATATCAAGCCGTCTGGCGGCTCGCCCCCTATCGTTGCATTGTATCAAAGCGGAGCGTAAGACATCGCCTTTCGTATCGAATGTCCAGATGTTCTCTTTTTCAAAATAGATCTCTACGCCATGTTCCTTGAGTTTACGGACGTTTTGGAGTGAATCTACGGTGTTTCTTGCAAATCGGCTGACGGACTTGGTGATGATGAGGTCAATCTTTCCTGCAAGGGCATCCTCGATCATCTGGTTGAAGCCGT
>NZ_KB290949.1:19417-27444 GCF_000318175.2 Selenomonas sp. oral taxon 138 str. F0429
CTGTTGCTTCCTTGAGTTCGGATTCGGGCAGCCGCTTCAGTCGGCATTTCGTACGCGGCTGACTGCAAGACCACACCTTAGTTCCCTGCGTCCAAGTGTCACGCTCACACTTGCTTCCGCAGGAGGCACAGTACACTTTATTCGTGAATGGATTGCTGCCACGCTGCCCGTTATAGATGCGGGCAATCTTTTTTATGCGGCCATTGGTTAGGTGAAGTTCCACACAGTCACCGTAAATGACGATCTTGGACACCTTACGCCTGAGTTCCGCAGTATCAAAATCATCTTTTTCCATGACGGTTCTGACCACAGCGACAAGCTCCTCTTCCTTGATTGGACGGCTGTCACAAGCAGTGCTGCCTTTCCGCTCTCTTGTGTTGCAGCCCCATCGCCTGTACTTCCCGGCGGTTCTTCTGCTGAATCCGCTTCCGCAGCACCCGCATTTTACTATTCCCGAGAATGGCATCCGTACAGAATTCCGATTGCCGGACTGCGCGGCTCTCCGTTGCCGTATCTCCTGTGCCTTATCGAAGTCATCCTTGCTCACGAACGGCTCAAACACTCCATCCACGAGATAAAGAGGAAATTCTCCCTTATTCCTTTTGCGGATATGCCCCTCGCTGATGTAGTTTTTCTGCAGTGCCATTGTTCCAGTGTATGAGATGTTGGAGAGAATATCCTTTACTGTGGTCTGCTCGATTGGTCTCCCCTGCCGTCCCATGATTCCGTGTCCCGCGAGTGTCTTTGCGATGAAATAGGCAGATTCTCCTGCAAGGTATCTACGGAAAATCTCCTTGACGATCTTGCCCTCGGCAGGAACAATGCGGAACATCTCTCCGTCCCATGTGTAGCCGTAAGGTGCTTTATTCCCGTTCGGAATCCCCTCAGCGAATCGTCTCCGCACACCCCACCGAATGTTGTCGCCGATGCTTCTGCTCTCCTCTTGGGCAAAGGATGCGAGCAGCGTCAAGAGGAGTTCCCCCTGCACGGTTACTTTGATACAACAACATTTTTCCTTTGAACCCTTACATTTTTCCTGTACTCTGACATTTTTCAGGGTGTCAAAATACAAAGAGAGCGGGCGTCGGCTGTCTTACCGGCTCCCGCTCGTCGTTTATCTGTCCAGTTTTATCTCGCTCCCGTCCTTGAACGTGACGGTTACTTTGCTCTTATCGTGCACGGTGATGAAATCCACCATCGAGAGCCAGAGGTCGTCATCGAACGTGTCGATTAAATCCTGTTCTCTCAGTTTTTCCAGAAAAATGGAAACTTGCTCGCCACGGACTGTTTGGTCGCTTATCTGTTCGACGATCTCATCATACCGCTTCTTTGCGCTTTCGTACCGCTCGACAAGGCTTTGGTAGCGTTCCTCGTATGCCGTCTGGTCTTGGGCAATACGGGCATTTTCCTTAATGCAGTACTCCACCAGTCTTGCCGTGACATTCAGTTCATTTTCCAGTGCCCTGCGCTCCTCGACAAGTGCCGTGGTGGAGAACAGCTTTTCCCGCATCATTTCGTAGGTAGAGATCATCTCCTCTTTTTCGGCAAGCAGCAGATTGACGGCACAAACGAACAGTTCCTTGATCTCATCCTCGGAAAAATGCGGCGTGCTGCATTTCGTGCCACGAAACTTGTGATTGCATTGCCAAATAACCCGTTTGTACTTATCCGTGGAGTGCCACGTTTTCGAGCCGTACCAAGAACCGCAGTCACCGCATCTGAGTTTGCTTGAGAAAATGCTGACGGAGCTGATTCTGTCCCTCCCCCGCTTGCGCCCCTCCATCATCCGCTGCACCATGTCGTAAACATCCGGGTCGATGATCGGCGCATGACTGTGTTCCACAAAGTAACTGGGAACTTGCCCCGTATTCTTGACGGTTTTCTTGGTCAGAAAATCTGGGGTAAATGTCTTTTGAAGCAGTGCCCGCCCGCAGTATTTCTCGTTACGAAGGATGCTGCTCACGGTACTGTCACTCCACCGGGTTTTTCCACTGGGCGTTTTGATGCCTTCCTCGGTCAGCACTTTCGCTATGCCGTAAGGAGACATTCCCTTGATGTAGAGCGCATAAATCCTGCGGATCACCTTTGCCTCTTCCTCGTTGATGACAAGCGTTCCCCCCTCTCCTCTATCATAGCCGAGGAATCGACTGTAGCTGAGGCTGAATTTCCCATCTGCCATTTTCTTTCGGATGCCCCAATTCACATTCTCGGAAATGGAGCGGGATTCCTCCTGACTGAGACTCGCTAAAATGGTCAATAGCATTTCCACTTTGGGATCAAACGTTTTAAGGTTCTCTTTCTCGAACCAAACCTCCACGCCATGCTCTTTCAGTTTTCGTATGGTTGTGAGGCTGTCCACGGTGTTTCTCGCAAAGCGCGACACAGATTTCGTGAGAATCAGTTGGATTTTGCCGTCCAGGGCATCCTGCACCATCGCCTTGAACGCCTCGCGCTTCCGGGTATTGCAGCCGCTGATTCCTTCATCGGCGTATACCTTGACGAACGCCCAATCTGCACGGCTCTTGATGTACCGCTCGTAGTAATCACATTGGGCGGCATAGCTGGTCTGCTGTTCCTCCTCATCCGTAGAAACCCGCGCATACGCCGCAACTTTACGCTTTTCTGTGGCAGATAAGGGCTGCGCCGAGAATTTATTGACGCTGGCGGGGATGACCGTTACGCTTCTCATTGTCTATTCGCCTCCTTGTTGCAATGCGCCGTTCCTGCTTTTTCAGTTCAACCGTCCGCCGCTTTTGGACGGTATCGAACAGTTCTTTGCTGACAATCGGTGCGTGGTCATTCTCGATAACCTCATCCACACCACTTTCCGTAAACTGTCCCTTAATGGTTCGATTGCCGATGTAGAAATCGCTGTCGAGAACGGTTGTTACCACACGGCGGGAAAATCTGCCCCGAATGCTCTGATAGCCCTTGGATTCGAGTTCACGCGAAATGTCGGAGATGTTCCATCCCTCGGCATAGTATTGATACACCAACTGCACGGCTTCTGCCTCTTTTGGAACAATCACATAACCGTTTTGGCTCCATGTGTAGCCGAAGGGCTTTCTGTGCGGGTCGGTGTATTTCTTCTCGTCCTGACTGAAATAATGGATGTGGACGGTTTTCACCGTGCCATCATAAAAATGGAAGACGAGACTGTCCGTATCGGTGGTGAGAATCTTCTCCACGGTCTTGGCAAACACATCCTCATCAAATTCGGATAACCCCAGAACCTCACGACATGCCTCCCACAGCCGATACCCACGGATGTTCCTTGCATCGCACATTCGCTTATGAATTTTGCCGTAGCAAAACCAATGCTCCTGCAAGCCGTCATGCCTGTTGGTTTTGGTCACGCCCTTGACGAAATGTGCGCCGCATTTGCTGCAGATGATTTTTGCCGAGAAACAACTCGGCTTTACAATGCGATGTGCCGCAGGATTGAACTCATAGCTCGCCTTGATTTTCTCCTGTACCTTCTCGAACGTCTCGCGCTCGATGATCGGTTCGTGATTATCGGTGACGAGGTAGCGCGGAAGCTGCCCTGTGTTCTTGAAAATTTTGTGCGTCCGAGGATTCTCCGTAAAATACCGCTGAAGGATGACATCGCCGATGTAAACCGGATTCTCCAAAACATAGTGAATGAACGGTATCGAACAGGCATGTCCGTTCTCCTTGAGCCATTTTGCTGTGCGCCCAAGAGGGACATCCTTTAGGAAGTTATCGAATATGACACGGACAGCCTCTGCCTCCTCCTCACAGACAACGAAGGTTTCTCCGTTCCAACGATAACCGTAAGCTGCGACATGCCATTGCTTCCCTCGCTCGAATTTCTTCCGGATCGCCCATTTGGCATTCTCGGACTGACTGCGGCTTTCCTCTTCCGCAAAGCCTGCCAAAATGCTGAGTAAAAGTTCACCGTCAGACGAGAGAGTATGTATATTCTCCTTCTCGAACCACACTTCTACGCCGATGGATTTTAGATGGCGCACGGTTTCCAATAGATCAACCGTGCTGCGGGCAAACCGTGAAATGCTCTTGCAGAGAACAATGTCGATTCGGCCGGCATTGCAGTCATCGATGAGGCGCTGAAATTCTGCCCTGTGCCGTATGTCGCCGCCGGAGATTCCGCTGTCGGCATAAACGCCGACATAAATCCATTCAGGATTCCTTTGGATAAGTTCACTGAAATAGCTGATCTGCGCGGAAAGCGAGTGGTTCAGCCGATCCGATTCCATCGAGATACGGGCATACGCCGCTACACGCTTTCTCTGCTTCAGGGCAGTAACAACGGGCTCGATTTTTCTTACCTCAGGCACTCTATCATCCTCCTTTCCATCCTATATATTGCTCTGTGAAGCGGATTTATCAAGCATTTTCCGAGATAAGCCGACCAAGATACGGCTGATATTTTGCAAGGAGCATGGTGTCGATTTCAGCATACTCATCCGCTGTGATGAGCCCCTTTGCCCGCATGGTCTTTGCAACGGAGAGCGACATGTGGTAGAGCATATCCGCGCGGTACTGGTCTTTACGCATGGATACCACCACCTTGAAACCGCTCTGCGACATAACAGGCACGGGAGCAATACTTCCTGTGCTCACGCCGATAGGCAGAAAATGTCCTGCCGCAATGAGCGCAGCGATAGGTTTCGCCTGTCGGCTTATTCCCTTTGTCACGATTCCTGCTCCACCACATCTCCCGACACTGAACCGAACAGAACTTCCTTTTCTTTCTCTTCGGTATCTGCACAAGCGGCTTACCGCAAGCAAGGCACACAGCAAATGAACGATTCCCCGTCAGTTCGTTGTTTCGACAAAAGGACTTCACCGTATTGACAGATATGCCCATCAGCAGGGCAATCTTTTTATATCCGAGGCCATCTCTGCGCAGCACGTGGATTTGTTGTTTCTGTTCTTCTGTCATAGCAAAAAACACCTCCTGCAAGGTAGCCTTGGCAGGAGGTGAAAAAGGACGTTTTTTAGTCTTTCTGATAGAAATTACATTCAAAACCATCGGCGCGAAGCAGGAGCCCGTCTGCCCATGGCGGGGTTCGCGCCATCTGCTCACAAACAGCAGAAAGGGAGACGCGCTCATCACATTCGATAATGATTTCGTCATGGACATGAGCGACAATCTCCATGCTCCGCAACGTCTGCATGGCGTAGCAGAGGAGGTCACGGCTGATGGCCTGTGTGATGTTTTCCACGAGCTTCGGGCCGTAGGATTCAATCCGTACCCACTTTTTCGAGAGATTCAGTCCCATGTAGGTAATGGATTCGCCACCGAACTGATTCTCTCCGATGCGCGGTTTTACATAGGAGAGTCTGCGCCCGCTCGGAAGTTCGATGAACATCATGCCGCCCCGATAGATGAACCGGATGCCGTGCGTGACCTTCGTGCTACGTTCCTTGATACAGCCCTTTGCCGCGCGATCCACCGCCCACCAGAAATCCACGATGTTCGGATTTGCTGCACGCCACGCATCCACGAGCGGCTTCAGTTCCTCTTCCTTCATCCCGGACTCCAATGCGCCGAATGCCTTCAGTGCACCAACGGAGCCGCCGTATCCACTCGACAATTCCGCTAGTTTACCGTACTGTCTGAGATGCCCGTTCTCACCATGTTTCACCACATTGCAGTGAAACATCCTTCCCGCTGTGGCGCAGTAGATGTCGCCGTCATCAGCGAATACATCCATGCGCCATCGCTCCTTGGCAAGCCATGACAGCACCCGTGCTTCGATGGTAGAGAAGTCGGCGACGATGAATTTTCTGCCCTCCTTCGGGATAAAGGCAGTACGAATCAGCTGTGACAGGACATCGGGAACGGAGTCGTAGAGGAGTTCCAGTGCATCATAATTTCCCTGCCGCACGAGGGCACGAGCGCACTCAAGGTCGGCGAGATGGTTCTGAGGAAGATTTTGTAATTGAATGTGGCGTCCACTGTTTCCTGTAATCCAAACTTTTCCATTTCTCCTCACGAGAAAATATCCTGTTGGTGTTTCGGCACAATATACCGATCCACTGAAATCAGATACTTCGGGCTTGATCCTTATTTCGTGGCAATTCTTAGGCGTTAGCCAAATATCTACTACATATGCCTGATTCCAGTTGGGGTGCTTTTCAAGATTACGGTGTTTAAGTTTTATCACTGCAGCCCTGCCGCTCATATGTGCCAAAGCTTGAACAATATCGGCATTCTGCTTATTGCAAGTACTGTATTGAATGCTGTTCGGTGCTGGGCAGTAACCATCCCAGTGCGGCAATTCGTCAAAAAATATGTCGGGATTCTCATCAAGAAGCCAGAATCCGAAAGTCTTCGTTCTGAACTGCCGCGGCCAAAGGGGAACATTCCTTGCTGGGATGGTGATATTCGTGACATCCTTATATGTATGTACGGCAAACATAATTTCAGCCCTGCGGAGCAGCATTTTGCAACGAGCAATTTTTCGCTCTTTCTTGAAGTTGAATCTGACGCTTCCATCGGATGTATAGAATCCATCTGCTTGCGTCATAATCAAAACACGAAGCCAAGTTGGATTTGCGCAACCACGATGATAGCGATAACCATGGATGGGAATGGCAGGACGGCACTTTGACATTTCCTCAACCGTCATATCTTCCCACGCAGAGCCATAGCGACGCTGCACACGCATTTTGTGATCCGGAGTGCTGCATTGGTCGATACGGGTATCACGATATGTATACATTTTCCCACTGTATTCGAAACATAGAGCCTTTGCCGACTGGAATGAAACCATCTCATTATTTGCGTTCCAAACCGCAATATGACCGCCATTCCACTTGTCTAAGCGTATCCATCCCTCTTTTGTTAATACCTCGTGGTCACTAGTAAGACACCAACGCCCGGTACGGTTTGCGCCATAGAACTGGAACATTCCCCGCACACGACCATCCGAGCAAAGGGTATTCTGCATCGCCTGATATTTCTTCACCGAAGACTTTGCAAGCTGCTGCCGAAGCATCAACACATCGGAGATAGGAGACTGGACAGTCGTGATCAAAGCCGTCACAGACTTCTTGTCGAGCGATTCCGTTGCAACACCACGTTCCTTGAGCCACGCCTTCATCTGCGCTACGCTGTTCGGATTTTCAAGCGCGGTCAAAGCTTTCAGCCTGCCCGTCAGTTTTTCCTTGGTGAGCGCGTTGATCTGGACGGCATTCTCCACGAACGGCATATCCAAACGTATCCCACGGTCATTTATTTCCTGGTCGAGTACATATTCTTCCCACACCGACGGAGGAACAGGATATTTGGAGAGCCGTTGCTGAATCGCCATCTCCACTTCGACATCGCGCCGGTTATAGGACTTGAACAGTTCCCACTTCTCGCCTGTGGGTTCGTGGAACGGAGGCGTTGAAAAATAACGGATGAGAGCCTTGCCCTCCGTCATTTTCTGCTCTTCCAGTCCAAGCACCCGTCCGACGGCGGCAAGTGAGAGCGGCAGTCCCATATAGGCAGACCAGACCATTGTGCATCGCCAGCTACGAGGACTCAGAAAGCGAGCGCACTCAACAGAGAGCGGATGATTGTCGCGGGACGGATCGAGGGCTATCCCCAAATCCGACAAGTAGCGCGACAGGCACACACGCTCAAAGTTGGCATTAAACGCCCACTTGATGATGCTCTCATCGGTCAGCGCGTCCAGAATCTCCTGCGGAATCTGTTCCCCACTGGTAAGGTCGATGACCTGCACTGTGCCTCCGTCCACGGAATATCCAAAGAGCAGGATCGCGAAATCCTCTGCCTCGGTGTAACGATATACGCCACTTTTCCCAATATCCACACTGCTTCGCGTTTCGAGATCGATAGAAATGGACTTCATGTATGTTCTCCTTCTACGAAAAGACAGCGAGGAAGAATCCCCGCTGCCCATGTCTGTCAGCCGTTATTTAGCTGAGAAAATCCTCGTCTTCGTCTGCGAAGTCATCCTCGGCGCGAGTCTTGCCCCCGAGTGGCTCACCGTCAGAAATCTTCTGCAGGTTGTTCAGCCCGCAAGCGA
>NZ_KB290949.1:27464-28118 GCF_000318175.2 Selenomonas sp. oral taxon 138 str. F0429
CCTCCGAGTGCTCGATGATCGGATTGCGGGCAGCGTCCACGATGCCGGGAGCCGTCGCAGAGTTTGCATTGATGAAGTAGCTGTCCTTGTACGCCTCATCGTCCGAGCGTTCCGCATCGCCGTCACGAAGCGGAGTCTTGATCGCCGTGAGCGCAGGAACGGACTTGCTGTTACCCTTGAGTTTGCTCTGTCCCTCGTCATATGCCGCCTGAATGGCATTCTTGACTGCCGTCAAAGTCTTGGTGTCGCTCTTCGGGATGATGAGAGACACGCTGAACTTCGGCGCACCTCCGTTGATGGACTTGGCCTGCCAGACGTTGGCATAGCTCCAACGTGTCTTGACTCCCGTGATCACTTTTGTCGGATTGATAACTTTTGCCATGATGTGTTTTCCTCAACTTTCCTTAAAATCTTCTGCTGCAGTATTCATCACAGGTCGCTTGTCGCTCATCGGAGCGAGGGTTGGTTTCCCCTGCGGCTTGATGACGAAACCTCCGAGCAGTTCCTCAAACTTATTTTTTCCGAGAAGCGCGGTCATTGCCGTAATCCCGAGCAGTTTCTGCTCATACGGCTCAAAGCCCGCTTCTTTGACGGTGTGGGCGACCACCGCCTCATCGGTATATTTCCGATTCGAGCGGCCTTCCACCAGTTTCC
>NZ_KB290949.1:28138-41665 GCF_000318175.2 Selenomonas sp. oral taxon 138 str. F0429
AGCGGCCTTCCACCAGTTTCCAGTCCGTCCACTGCTTGCCTTGAATCGCCCTCTGCAAAGCGTATTCCTTGATGTCACTGACCCATGCGGCTAGTGTGTCAGCCTTTGCAAGAATCGCTTCCACCTCTGCATCCTCCAAGGTCGGCGGCATCTCAAAGTCATACCTCGCAAGTTCCAGATTGTACTCCGCGCGTTTGCGGCACGTTGCCTTGATCCTGCAGAACTGGCAGTGCGCCCCCGCACAAAACGTGCCCTCCCCTGCGTGTGCCAGTTTTGCTGCAGGTACGAGCGTATCTTGTGCCCATGTCAGAAGGTCTGCCTTGGAGATGGTGTACTCCGATATGTTGCTGAGCCTCGGCTGGAAGATAATCATCCAGATTGACTCGATGTCGTACAGACCATCGAACATCTGGACGCAGCCAAGCGCGTAGCACATCATCTGCGGATTGCGCTCGGCACTGACCTCGATGCCCTTACCGTGCTTGTAGTCCACGATGCAGATAGTCTTTCCGGAGATGATGAGCGTGTCCGCCGTTCCGAATCCATCCGGCACAAAGTCCGAGAACTCCACGCGCTGCTCCACGGACACCATCGTATCCTTCGACTCCTCGCGGAACTGCGCTACAAGCCCCGTAACGAACTGGACGTAGAATTCGGCACACTCTTCCATCTCGCTGTCATAGGAGGACAGCTTCTTGGTCGGATCGCGTACCCGCTCACCCAGAGCCTTGCGAAGTTTGTACTCGCAGAGCGTATGCGCATCTGTCCCCTGGGCGGCGTACTCGCTCGGTGTGTCGGATTGCTCCGCATTGAGCCGCGCCGACGGCGGGCAGGCAATCCAACGTGCGGCAGAGGATGCGGATAGAACAGCGTGTTTACGCGCCAATCTTCTCAGCCTCCTTCAGGAGTGCCACATAATGTTCCGGCGCAAGCTCGCTGAGTTTTGCCGCACCGTATTTGGCAATCAGTGACTTGACTGCGGCACTGTGTCCTTCGACAGAGAGTTTCGCAAGTACGGCGCGTACCTCCTCAAGTGTTGGTGAGGCTTCCTCTAGCTCTGCCATCTTAGCGAGCGTATCGGCGATGCCGCTGAGCGTTGCGGCACACGCCCAAAGTTCCTCGATGACCTTGTCCATGCATCTTTCCTCCTTTGTCTGTCTGCGAGAGGCGGATGATGTTCCCCGCCAGTCGTTTCGATATCACGCTGATTGCCGTCAGAAGACCAATCAGCTCTGCGTCATGATTGCTCATGGGAGCGTCCTCCTTTCCGGGGAGCTTTCCTGCTCCCTCCACTACCCCACTGGACACTTTTAGGCAATATGGCCGAAAGTTTTTCAAAAAAAACTCTCCCGATGCACAGAAACATCTGGAGAGCCTTGTCAATCAGCGATATTCGTTGAGATTCTTTGCGAGTTTTTCCCGCAGCTTTGCCCACCGGTAAGCAAGGGTATTCCTTGGCAGCCCCATCTGCTTTGCTGCCTCGCGCTCGGAAACCGCAGACATAAGCGCACACATCCTCCGCTCACGTTCATCGAACTGTGCAAGCTCCCGAATGAGCGCGTCCAGCAGTTCCTTGTGAGCGATGATCTCCTCGGGGCGCGGTGCGTCATCCGCGATGGTGTCCATCAGCGAGAGGTTCTCATCCATCTTGATGGGTGCATCCAGATGAAGCAGCGCAGGATCTGGGATGTGATAACGGCAGCGATCACAGTTGCCATCACACTTCCACATGAAATTGCGCGGACAGCAGCACTCGCCGCTGCGTTGAAGACGCTTGCGCTTGTTGTTGATTTCCCGTGTGGTTTTAATATAGAAATCCCGAGAAACAGAGACGAGCGTCACCTTGTCAGCATCGACTGCGTCACGAACGGGAAAGAGAAACGTACTTTTTTTGACTGTGTTTGGCATAAAATCAGGCCTCCGCCCTACAACCGCCGAGGTTGTGAAGGGACGGAGACCCGCTGTTGATGCCGGCGGTCGTGCAAGATGCAGAAATACACCCGTTGCGGGAATAGGTTCCCCGCCCCAGATTGCACCTGCCGTTCGCTGGCATGGCTTCCGTATTCAGTTGTGCCACCGCTTCCGTGGCGAACTGCCCTTAAATGCGCACGGGCAACACTTCCACGATGACCGGCAGTTTTATGTCATGCCCGGGACAAGAGGATTAGCTTGAGTTGGATTTCTTAATTAACAATAGATACGGTATTGTAGCGCTACACCCCCTCACTTAACAGCGGACAAAATACAGCGTAATGGTCACCGTTTTTGTTCTGCTATACCGCCCACTTCTCTTTTGGCACTTAAAGTCTAACAAAAAGAGTGGGTGCAAAAAACGAATAGAAAAAGAATGTAATAAGAAGATTTTCAGAACAAAAAACCAGGATCTTCTTACAATGAGCAAGAAGATCCTGGAACATTTATCATTGGAGAACTCGAAGAAAAACCTTATTCCTTTCAATTTAAAATTGAAAGGAATAAAAATTTATACTATAATATTGTATTAATGACATCAGCGTGTTAAATGAAGAGAGACCTCGCTGGAATTTAATTACAACAAGCCGTAGAAGCTGCTAATAGAAATATGATAAAGAAAGACATGGCAGCAAAAACAGATATTACCTCATCCACAATCACTAAGATGGAAAAACAAAACCGTGAGTCTGGAAACTCTCGATAAGATATGCATAGCGTCAGACTGTAGCATTGGTGATATTGTTGATGTGATAAAAAGGGATTGATCTGGGTGTGATAAATATTGCAAGGAGGAGTCCCATGGAGTATCTTGGCGTAGGCTCTTACGTTAGAGTTATGACATCATGCGCAATCTCTGCCGCGCGTAAGTTTGATCCCTTTTGCGAGAAAATCTTCTTGTCTTTATGTGACGAAGGAGCAAAAGTGTTTTCATATAAAACTGCTGATGGATCTGAGGTGACTTATTCGCCCGCTAACTTCAGTAAGATTCATAATGCAGCGCAAAATCTTCCTGCCGAAATCATGCAGATGGCTCTACGAAAAGACGCCCGTGATATTGAACGTTATTTTATTGCGGAAATCATTCCTGCACTAGATGAGGCGCGAAAGAAAAACGCCGTTCTTGCTCTGAAAAACATCATACTAAAGGATGATAATATACCAGATACCACACAACTTGGTACAATCAAGAGTCTCAAAAAAATAGAACTCAAAGATAAAAATGTATTTGTCCTATCCGAGTTCTTAACAGATATATTTATCTATGCTGTCGCCAAAACAGATAACACCATAGATCCTGCCTTTACAAAATCGATCAAAAAAAATTTCTATGCCACCTACACCCCTTATGTAGATACAATTTCATTTTATGAGGCATCCATGCCAAAAACAGTTGCATCTATTCCCCTGACCAGCATAGGAAAATTCAATCAGATTTTTACACCTATATCTAGTGAAACACTCTCTATTTCTGCTAACCACGACCTCCAGATTTTTTGCTTAAAATTTGATGACTTCGATTTCGATTATCAAGGTCTTTGGAAATACCTTCGCAATAACATTGGGTATTACGTCTACTCTAGAGCGCAGATAAATCGGTATGTGGATGAAGAGGAGATTTCTTCACTTTCTTACGATGCGATTGCTCATATCAAGGAATTTATTACAAAAAACAAACAGGAACCCGAGACTGAACTCGGAGAATTATTGCTTTACGTCTTTTTAGAGCAAGTTCTTCATGCCCCTAAACTGATGAGTAATGTTGAACTAAGTGCTCATAATGGCATTATTTCAAGCGAAAGTTCCGGCATACATCTTCTTACTGCAAATGCAGTGATCCCATTTAACCAGATTGTATTAGGAGTATCCATGCTAAACAGCAGTATGAAGGAAACTATTGACAGAGCTTTTGCGGATGCACAAAGGATAAAAAACAGGAAGAAGGATGAACGCCGTTTTGTAGAAGCTACCATCTTCGAAGGTGCGTTTCCAAGGGATGTTTGCGAGCAACTCGAAGCTATTATTTTGCCTTCTGAGACTAACGTGGAAAAACCAGCTACGGCATTTGGTCTGTTTTTAGGTTATACCTTGGATAATCTACCAGCAAGAGGAAAGTCCATCGATGTATATCAGCGAGATGCTATCGCCCAAATTAAGAATGACATCTTGAACAGCGTGCCATATATCGAGTCCAAAGTCATACAATATGGTCTCGATGGATACTCGCTATATATCTATTTGCTGCCTTTTACGGATGTAGACAGAGATAAAAAGGATATTATGAACAAGCTGCTGCAAACCGAAGGAGGCTCCCTATGAATAAATTCAGAGATGTCTCCTTCGGGGAGTATCTGTTTTCAAAAATAGATAACAATAAGTACCTACAAAAGTTGTATCAAAATATCCTCATCAACTACTCAAAGAGATTATTCAACTTGAGTGATCCAGAAGATCCCCCCGTAAATATCGAAGATGCACTCACTTTTATTGATGTATTATCAAAATCATCTGGTACCAGTCTGTCTGATACACACAAAACGCGTGCACAAGAAATGATTGCACTTCTCTATGATATGTATCCCCAGAATGAAGATATTCAATATTGCCTCGGTTCTGTTCTTGCGACCACATGCAATTTTCTCGGAATGAAGCGCTTAACACCCGATTTCAAGAGTGCCTCTCTTCTCGAACAGATACTCACGCACTTTAATAGGAACTACCTCTCCGTACCATCGGATGAAGAGGCCGCCTTTTTCCCTGCCCAGAAGGAAATATTTGACAGTCTGTCCAAGCCATATTTTAGCTATTCCGCACCTACATCGATGGGTAAATCCTACATGATGCGTGTGTTTATTAAGCAGCAGCTCATGAAAGGTACAAAGAAGAATTTCGCACTTCTCATTCCGACTAAGGCTCTGATAAACGAAGTCACGAATGAATTGATAGACAACCTGACCACACTTTTACAAGAAACAAATTATCGCATCGTAACTTCATCCGGCTCAATAGCACTCGAAACGGAACACAACTATATTTTCATACTAACCCAAGAACGTATGCTCTACATCCTGATTGACGATCCTGAGCTGAAGATAGATTACCTATTCGTAGATGAAGCTCATAAAATATCTTCCAGTGACAAACGAAGTGTTTTCTACTACAAAGTGATTACAAAACTGGAAGAACGGCAATCAACGCCCCATATTATATTCGCCTCACCAAATATCCCGAATCCCAAAATCTTTCTCGATATCCTCTCAAAAAAAGCCTATTTGAGAACTGAAAACTCAACTGCAACTTGCAAATACGCCCCTGTTAGTCAAGTGAAATACATTGTCGATTTATGGGAGCGTAACATACGGATTTTTGACTCGTATACAAAAAAATTTCTAAAGTTCTATGAGATGCCCCGCCCATACTCATTGAGTGAATTGATTGTTTGGATTGGCGATAGAAAACACAATATCGTGTACTGTAAGTCAAAAAATGATGCCATCCAGTTTGCACGAAACTACGCTAAAACACAGGAGGTAGTTGGTGATAAGAAACTTCAATCCTTTGCAGAAGCAATCCGCAGAGATGTTCATAAGGAATATTACCTTGCAGAATTAGTAGAAAAAGGCGTAGCCTATCACATAGGTTACCTTCCTGCGAATATCAGAATGCAGCTCGAGAATTACTATCGCGAAGGCCTCATAAAGACAATATTTTGCACTAGCACCCTGCTTGAAGGAATCAATCTACCTGCGGAGAATCTATTTATTACAAGCTATAAGAAGGGCATAAGTCGTTTCTCAGAGGTCGACTTCAAGAATCTGATTGGGCGCGTCGGTCGTGCAAAATATAATCTATATGGAAACGTCTTTGTTGTCCGCCTTGAAACCCATGAAGCAGAGATCGACTTGAAAAATTTTGAAAACCTGTTGATTGCCGACGTTCCCCCACAGAAGCTCTCCATTGAAGCCGAACTGAAATCAAATCAGAAAGAATTTATTGTCAACACACTGCTATCGGGTAACGTAGAAATACATAAGACCCCGAAAGATCAGAGTGAGGACAACTATGATCTGATGAGAAAAACAATGCTGATACTTGTCGGTGATATAGTAAACCATCAAAACAGTCGTGTCAGAAGGGAATTTTCCCCATACCTAACACCTGAAATAGAAGAGAAAATCCGTGCGGAGTTTTCCGTGACCGGCAAAAAACCAGATGACGATATTAACGTGTCGTATGATCAGATACAGGGTATCAAAGAACTCATCCGCAACGGACTTTCCTACCCGAAAATACATGACTTAAAAGGAGGCGCCAATTATCAAGAAGCACTCACCTTTCTGAACAAACTAGCCGTTGCTTTCAAGTGGCGCATCTATGAGAATCAAACCCTTGGTGCCGGCGAAGGAGACCATTACAGCAAGCTGACATGGTATACCGTTCTCTTGCTTCAATGGATGCAAGGGTACGGGTTGAGTTATATCATCGAAAGAAGCATCACTGATTATGCTGAAAAAAGAAGAGAGGTGCGTGTCGATTATAAAGAAAAAGAGGTATTCAACGGCTCACAGAAGCATAAAAATATTATTATCGCTGACACACTTGAAGCAATCGAAAATGTACTTCTGTTTCGATTATCAAGCTATTTTCTGCGCTTCTCAGAGGAATATCGGCGACAGCATCCCGATGATCCATTTACAAATAACTGGTATGAATTTATAGAGTACGGCACAACCAACCACCTGCGGATTCTGTTGCAACGCAGTGGTTTTAGGCGAGAGTCAACGGAATATATACGGCGTCATGCCGATAAGTATGTCCGAGGATCATCAGACAGACCGAAACTGCTAAAGAGGCCCCTGCTAGACTCCCCAAACGAACTGGTAAAGAGGGACACTGAATATATCCAGTACAACATACCAGAACTGTTTTTAGACGAAGGAGAAGAATGAGATGTCAAATTTTTACGAAACTGTGTTGCAGGTATTAAAATCAGACAGAAGGTTTGTGGCCGAGGACGGCACGTTCCTTCGGAACGCCGTCTATGAAGCCGCCATGCAGATGGATGCGCCACTGCTCCGCCTCCTGCTTGCAAATCCGGAAACTGCCGCCCATTTCTTTAAGGACGTTGGCGGTGTCAAAGTATTCGATAAGATGGACTTTGCATGGACAATCAACAACCGTCAGTTTCTGCCTGACAGCTATACACGGTTTAAAAACAAAATAGGTCTCACAGATGAAGAGGGAAACCTTATTGCAACGTCAGAAAAAGTGGAGCTCGTTTTTCCGTACAAAGACTGCGTGTTAGAAGGAGGACAAACGCGTGAGGATCAGAAGCGACAGGAAATCTTTTACAACAGTACGCTTGCGCCAGATGAAGTTACTCGCCTTTTGTATCCAAAGGTCCTGACGCAGGCAAAGCGCTATTCTGCCGACGGAGTTTCTGAGGCGGCTACATTCTCAGATGATGACAACCTCATCATAAAGGGGAATAACCTGCTGGCACTCTCTTCGCTCCTTAAACGTTACGAAGGCAGAATCAAGTGCATCTGTATTGATCCACCTTATAACAGAAAGAATAGTGACTTTGGATATAATGACAATTTTAATCATTCTACATGGCTTACTTTTATGAAAACAAGGCTAGAGATATCCATGCGGTTACTATCAACACACGGAACAACGTTCGTGTTCTGTGATGACAATGAACAGGCATATTTAAAAGTCCTTATGGACGGTATCTTTGGAAGAAATAGATATGTGCAAACTGTTATTTGGAGAAACTCTGATAACAGCAACAATGATGCAAAACAATTTTCACAGGATCATAACTATATTCTTGTCTATTCAAATAATGAAGGATGGGAAAGCTATAAGCTAGATCGAACGGAAACTCAAGCAACCCACTATAAGAACCCTGACAATGATCCGCGCGGACCTTGGTTCGATGGCAACCCTGTAAACTCCCCTAATCCACGTCCAAATTTACAATACACAATTACTGCACCGAATGGAAATATCATTAATCCTCCTGTAAATGGATGGAGATGGAATCGACAAGAGCTTATCAGAAGAATGTCTACTGGAGAAATCAGATTCAATGAATCTGGCACCGGGATTATCCGCAGAACTTATCTTAACGAACAAAAAGGATTACCTCCCTCAACCTTGTGGGATATATGTGAATCCCCTATGTGGATTAATATCGAAGAGACAGGTCATACACGGCAGGCAAAATATGAGCAAAAAAAACTCTCTCCAAATGTTGTAACAAGTGATTTATTTAAGACACCAAAACCTGAAAGAGTAATCAAAAGGATTTATGATATATCTACCAAGGAGGGCGATATTGTTCTTGATTTCTTTGGCGGTAGCGGAACTTCTGCTGCCGTAGCGCACAAGATGAATAGGCGTTATATTCTCTGTGAACAGATGGATTATATCGAGACATTTATCGTTGACCGCTTAAAAAAAGTCATTGACGGTGAAGATGGTGGGATTTCAAAGGAAGTCGACTGGAAAGGCGGCGGGTCTTTTGTCTACTGCGAGTTGGCAAAACTGAATCAGACGATAGTCGAAGAAATCGAGGTAGCGACAAACGATACAGCACTATCTAAGATACGGGACAAGTTGATGAAGTCAGGGTTTATCAGCTATAAGGTAAATCCGAGAGATATTAATGAGGCTGCCGCTGATTATGCCGAGCTTTCCATGGAGGACAAGAAACGCTTCCTCATGGATCTCCTGGACAAGAATCTGCTATATGTAAACTACTGCGATATAGACGATGCTGAATTTGGTGTTTCCGAACAGGATAAGGCATTCACGAGAAGTTTTTACAAAGAGGTGTAATTGATGGCATTCTTATATGAAAAAATAGATGCAGTCCGTGAATACGGAGCCCCTCCCCCACTACCACCATATATCTCAGAAAACTTAAACCCAAAATTCGAGCTTCGTCCATACCAGAAGCAGGCATTCGAAAACTTCATCACACATTTTGAGAGTAAGCAGTGCCCAAAGCCCACACAGATATTGTTTCATATGGCGACCGGCAGCGGTAAGACACTGATCATGGCAGGACTGATGCTGTATCTCTATAAGCAGGGGTATCGTAACTTCCTCTTCTTTGTCAACCTCTCAACAATCGTAGAGAAGACAAGAGAAAATTTCTGCAACCCAGTATCTTCAAAGTACCTGTTTACAGAGGAGATTATACTAGACGGCGAACACATCCGAATCAATCGGGTCGATAACTTCCAATACACTGACAAAGATGCTATCAATATCTGTTTTACTACCACACAGGGACTTCACACGGATATGTGGATGGCAAAAGAAAACGGGATGTCATTTGATGACTTTGATGAGCAAAAGGTTGTTCTGATTTCGGATGAAGCGCATCATCTGAACGTTGATACGAAAAGAAACAGAACAACAGATGAGGATGAACTCTATCATTCATGGGAGCAAACCGTGAAAAATATCTTCTGTAGAAATACAGAAAATATTTTATTGGAGTTCACCGCTACGTGTGATCTATCAAACCAGGCGATTCGTGCGGCATATGAGAATAAGATCATTTTTGACTATGCTCTAACGAAATTCTACAACGACAGATATTCTAAGGATATCATTACATTTCGCTCCGACCTTGCGCTGATGGATCGGGCTTTGATGGCGCTCATTCTCAGCCAATACCGACTGAAACTCTTTCAGGATCAACGTCTCAACATCAAGCCAGTCATCTTGTTTAAGGCAGCAAAAGTTGCCGACAGCAAAGACTTCATGGCGGCTTTTATCGAGACAACAAAGAGCTTGACAGGAGTGCGGCTGCGCAGCCTTTCTGCATCAGCAAATAACGAAATCATAGAGAAAGCGTTCAACTATTTTAAGGACAACAACATTTCTCTCGATATGTTGGCAGCAGAACTACGAGATGATTTCTCCGAGGAACACTGTGTTTCTGTGAATGATGACAAAGATGTCACGCAGAAGCAGATTCTGCTCAATTCGCTCGAAGATGCGGATAATCCCTACCGTGCAATATTTGAGGTCAAGAAATTAGATGAGGGATGGGATGTCCTAAATCTGTTTGACATTGTTCGTTTATACGAGACAAGACAATCCGGCAGCAAAAGGATCTCTCCTGCAACGATTGCAGAAGCGCAGCTGATTGGTCGCGGAGCAAGATATTGCCCGTTCCAATTGGACGATGAACAACCGAAATTCCAGAGAAAGTTCGATGAGGATATAACCTCCGAACTCCGCGTCTGTGAAACACTCTATTACCACTGTCAGAATGATCATCGCTATGTTACGGAGTTACGCAATGCTCTCCGTGAGATCGGCTTGGATACGGATAATGTTGTGCAGCGTGAATACATCCTCAAAGATGATTTCAAAAAGGATGTTATATATACCAATGGATACATTTTTCTCAATAGCAGAACGGTAAAGGATCGCTGCGAAGTAAGAGATCTCTCGCCGACCATTCGGGATAATATATACCGCTTTCGTGCATCCATGGGCAACTCCGGCATTGACGCAGTGATGACTGAAGAGCTTGGAACACACAAAGTCCGTCCAGATCTGAAAACGGCACATATGACGATCGGTCAAATTGCTGCAATAAATTATGCCATTGTCAACAAGGCTTTGATGAAATATCCCATTTTCAAGTTCAATACGCTGCATTCATATTTTCCAAACGTTATATCTACGAGGCAGTTCATTACAGACAGTGCTTACCTTGGAAATGTACGCATCGACATCCAAAGCAAAGATGTGCATCCATCAACGGAGATTCTCTATGCTGCAGTTTTCGATGTGCTCGGAAAAATTGCTGGTGCCATTTCCGGTATCGAAACAACCTATATGGGGACGACAGACTTCAGAGGAAAGCGCATCTGTGAAGTGTTCCGAAACAAAACTGTCAACTATACTGATCCTCATGATGGCGGCGTTGGTATCTCACAAAACGATCCTTCTGTGAAAAGTGACTGGAAAATTGACCTTTCCGCAGAAGATTGGTTCGCGTATACCGACAATTTTGGGACTTCTGAGGAAAAAGCGTTTGTCAGCTATTTTCGAGACTATGTCGATGAGCTAAAGAAAGTCTACAATCGAATCTTCCTAGTCCGTAACGAACGTGAATTCCATATATACTCATTTGCGGACGGAGAACGTTTTGAACCAGACTATGTTCTTTTCCTGCAAAAAAACAGGTCTGACAACTATGAGCAGCTTCAGATATTTATTGAACCAAAGGGGACACATCTATTGGAAAAAGATGCATGGAAAGAAGCCTTCCTCTTGCAGTTACGGGATAAAGCAATTCCTGTAACAATCTTTTCTGACGATAATGACTATAAGATATGGGGATTCCACTTCTTCAATCAGGATAACGGGTTAAAGGATTTTGACAGTGAATTCAAAGAACTGTTGTCGTCGTAATCTATTGCTGATATTGAGCAGAATGGGCGTCAGTGTTGGCGCTCATTTTTCTTTCCAAATCAATATGCAATACAGAACGCATGACTGTAATATTTCCTTCGCTTGCTTCAACAAATCACTACATACTTCCCACTGTCTATCTCCATGCATCCAATTCTGCTCGTTTGAATTTTCACCGTTTCCCCATGCGATACGCCAGTAGTGCTGTCTTACTCTTGATTTTTTGATATCTCATTATATTTTATTGTATAATGTTTTTGAGATTAGTAGGAAATCGACAAATTTCTGTAGAATTAGTAAAAGTTACCTCAAGAAAATTTGGTTGATTGCTGTTCAACAGCCAAATTTGAGATCCCAATTTGGCACCTCAAGAGGAAAGGATCTTTTATGAGCGAGAAATCTCCTGAGCAGACATCCATAGTCCCAATAGACACAAGTTACATAAGGAACTTAGTGTACACCGTTCGCGGCATTCAAGTTATGCTGGACTCAGATTTGGCGCAGCTTTATCAAGTGGAGACAAGAATACTGAACCGCAATGTAGCCCGGAATGCTAGCCGCTTCCCGGATGATTTTCGCTTTCAACTCACGGAGGATGAGTTTGAAATCTTGAAATCCCAAATTGGGATTTCAAGTGATACTGCACATGGCGGCAGACGCTATCTCCCCTACGTCTACACAGAGCAAGGGATTTCCATGCTGTCCGGAGTACTGAGAAGCGATGTCGCCATAGCGGTCAGCATCGGCATTATGCGGGCTTTTGTCGAGATGCGGCGATTCATCGCAGGGAATGCCCAACTTTTCGAACGCATAGAACGAATGGAGCTAAAGCAACTCATCTCTCAAAAAGAAACCGACGAGAAATTTGCGGAGGTCTTTGACTTTATCCATGCCCATACGGAGTCCAGCCAAAAGATATTCTTCAACGGGCAAATCTACGATGCCTTCAGCTTGTTGGCGGGTCTAATTCAAAAGGCCGCCAAAGACATCATTCTCATTGACGGCTATGTGGATATAGGAACCCTCAATCTACTGGCAAAAAAGCAAGTCAATGTCGGTGTGGAAATCCACACATTCAGTAATACGAGATTGACGGCAACAGATGTTGCGACCTTCAACAGACAATATCCAACGCTTACCATCAATTACACCAATGCCTTTCACGACCGCTTCCTGATTCTTGACCACCAAGAGGCATATCACATTGGCGCATCGCTTAAAGATGCCGGAAAGAAATGTTTTGCCATCACGCTTTTGCAAGATGAGGCACTCCTACAGGAACTTCTGGCACATTTGTAAAAATACACTCATGGCCCGGTGAGGCGGCAATGCCACAAGACCATCGAAGCCCTGAAAAAAGCAGACGATAAACCAAACGGCGTGCAGCTAAAAGCTACGCGCCATTTTTGAGTATGAATGCTTCTTATGGGTAAATTGTTGCCCATGAGTCGTCCTATAATTTCCCTAGGAAATAAAAATCTGTGAAAACTCTTCTATGTACTCGACCTTACAGCTCTCTTCAAATCCTCCCCTACCAATTCGTGTAATTCGATAAGGTATCAAGCTGCCTCTCGTTCATTATGACATTGTATCGTTATCGACGTTACTTCGTTCATCGCGGCTGCCAAAATGATACTGGAGGGAAACGTCAGCGTTGCGTTCGCACGTGAGACGGTAATCTGACGATCCTCGATCGGCTCATGCAGCACCTCAGACGTCTTCTTGCTGAACTCCGGCAGCTCATCCAGAAAGAGTACGCCGTGATGCGCAAGCGTCACCTCGCCCGGACGCGGTATGCTCCCGCCCCCGATCATCGCCACCGTCGAGGATGTATGATGCGGACTGCGGAAGGGGCGCGTCGTCACAAGCCCCGTATCCTTGCCGAGCAGCCCCAAGATGCTGTAGATCTTTGTGATCTCGATGGCCTCTTCCTTCGTCAGTTCCGGCAGAATCGAACTCATCCGACGTGCCAGCATCGTCTTGCCAGAGCCGGGCACACCGACCATGAGGACATTGTGCCCGCCCGCCGCTGAATCTCAAGCGCACGTTTCGCTTGATACTATCCCTGTACGTCTGCAAAGTCATCGGTGAAAGCGGCATCCT
>NZ_KB290949.1:41685-47315 GCF_000318175.2 Selenomonas sp. oral taxon 138 str. F0429
CAAAGTCATCGGTGAAAGCGGCATCCTTTTTCTGTTCTTTTGCTTGTGGCATGGCGGGGGTCAGAATCTCCGTGCCTGTCAGATGACGCACAAGCTGCGCCAGATTTTCGACCGCATAGACCTTCAGCCCGTCAATGAGGAGTGCCTCATCCACATTGGACGGTGCAACGTAAAACTCCGTCAGCCGATGTTCCCGCGCCGTGATTGCCATCGGAAGAATGCCGCTGATCGGACGACAGTTCCCATCGAGGGAAAGCTCTGCCGAGAAGAGCGCATTCTGCACCGCCGCCTCCAGAACCATACCGTAGGATGCAAGGAGACCAACCGCAATCGGCAGATCAAGCCCGGAGCTGTCCTTTCGCACATCGGCGGGCGCAAGATTCACCGTCACACGCTCCTGCCGCAACTGAATGCCCGAGTTGCGGATTGCAGTCCGTACACGCTCCTTCGACTCCTTCACCGACGTATCGGGAAGCCCCACCAGTTCAAAGCCCGGCAGCCCGGGCGACACATCCACCTCAACGTCGATAATCCGTCCATCTATCCCGAGGGTCGTCGCACCATAGGTCTTTGCAAACAACGGCCTTCCCTCCTACGTTTCAAATATAAGAAAATTATAACACAGGATAGGGCGAGATGGCTAATGATTCTTTGCAAAAGAAAAGAGATTCCAAGCGCTTACTAGGATGACTTGTCCAGTATGATAAATGAAATCTCGCTTGTATAGATTAAACGGAGGTATCCTTCAATACCTACCCTATCTTGCCTTGGAACACGATAAAAGATTTACCGTCATCCTCTTTGCCATAGATAAATCATGAGCAGCAGGCAGCATCCCCATGCCACTGTCCCAATAGAATCGCCCGTCTCCGCGTATGAAAGCGGCGCTGTCATGCCGATGATGGAAAGCAGTGCAAAGAGCGCGGGCATCGACCACATTGCTGTAATGGGTCTCGTTCCATCTGTCAGAACGGGTGGAATTTCTTTTTTCCGTCGATGTCGCTGGAACCAACCGGCAAAGCCGCTCACAATGACGACAATCGTGAGCATGTCAAGCACCGCCCAGATCAGCTTGAGCGGCATGGTGTCATGATTATAGAGATGGAGCGTACGCAGGGAATCACACAGTGTGAGCCAGCGCGGCATGGGTTGTGTGATATGCGTCAGCCCCTCCTCCGTACGGATGAGATATACCTCCTGCCCACGGAACATCGATGGATGTCCCTCATCCGTCAGCGTCATAACGGCAGGCTCATCCTCTCTGACATTTGCAAGGTAAAGGAGTCTCTGTGTCGGGAAATGATCTGCTGCATAGGAAATCATCTCCTCATATGCAATGGGCTCTTGATTGTGAATATCAACGGGAAGTGCCGCCTCCACATCCGCCCGATAGCTTCCATGTCCGATGATATAGGCGGCAATCGCCACGCCGCTGAGGGTCATCAGTCCTGCCCATACCGCAGTGATCATCCCAAGAAAATTATGCCAGTCGAAGAAATTCCCCGCAGACATTCCGCCGCGTGTCCCTCCAAAAAGGCGTTGGCGCATAAAGAACGGATAGAGCAGAATCCCCCCCACGATAGAGAGGAAGGAAAGAAAACACATGACCGTGAGGAAAATCATGCCGCTACGCCCCATTGACATTTTTAAGTGCAGATTGTGCATCGTCCCCATAAAACTGGCAAGCGCCGGAGATTTGACATGTGTCCCACGCCATGGAACGAGTTCATCCTGAACGGGCGCATAGGCGACACGCGCTCTGCGTGCAGTTCCGTTCTCTTCCTGCCATGTGAGGCTGTATAAAAGCACGCCCCGCTCTGTATCGGTAGAAATCACGTCTACATCGCGCTCCGGCATCTCTGATGCGATCCGTGCTAATCCTGCCGTTGCTCCGCTCCATAGCTCCTGATAGGAGAGTTCACCAAAACTCGGTCGCTCATCGACCTCATTCCACCGATAGATATCCCCACTGAAGATCAGCGGCAGCCCTGTTAGACAGAGCAGGAGGAAAAACAACGCACATATTGCGCTGATCCAACGGTGGAAACGATAGAGAAGTTTCATCGAATGATCCTTTGCAATACAATAGAATAATGATAGCAAATGAAGCCCCGGCATTCCGTCGGGGCTTCAATGCAGACACGCGTCTACTTAGAACGAGTAGGTCGTGCCAAAGGTATAGGTTCTGTCGTTCGCTGTTTCACCCGCATAGTATTTGCGATTGAATAGGTTCTCGATGCCGAACCGCAACTTAAAGTTCTCATTGATTTTGTAATTGAGATACAGATTGGTAACGAAGAAACTGTCCTCCGATCCATATTCGCCCGTCACCGTATCCACGCTTTGGCGTGCAGCGACGTACTGTGTATCCAACGTGCCGTTAAACTTATCGCGGTTATACTCGATACCGAACCGCATCATATGCTTTGGCAGATCCCAGTTACGATAGGTTTTTCCGCCAATCGTATCTTCGCCAGATTCAAAGGTGTAATTGAAATATGTCTGCCAATCACGATGGAAACGGTGCTTCACCGCCAGCTCCACCCCCTTGATCATTGACTTGTTCATATTATAGTATGCACGCACGCGATTCCTCGTCTCAATCGCAATTTTGTCCGCAGTATCCACGCGGAAGAGTGTCAAGCCATAGGATGTGTTCTTATCGATCTTCTGCTTAATCCCCAGTTCAAACGTACGGGAGATTTCCGGTGTCAAATCTGGATTTGCCTGGATGGAGCGCGGTCTGTCACCCGCACGGCGATAAAGCTTGTATATTGAGGGAGGATTGAAGGACTTTCCGTAGCTCAAATAGATCATCGTATCCTTCTGCGGCTCATAGCTGACGGCAATCTTCGGACTCCACGCGTGAAATACTGTATCTTCGTAGCTCTTTCGCACCGTACCGATATAGGAATAACCATCCTGCTTGTCAAACCGATCATAACGCATCCCAAGCTGCAGTTTCCATCGGGCATCAAGCGCCAGTTCATCCTGTACAAAGAGCGCACTGGACATTACGGAGCCGCCACTCTGCTGATACGGCACACCATTGACCGAATCCCAGTCCTTCCAATGCAAAAGGTCATACCTGCGATACCGCATTTTATCCTTTATCCACGAGAATCCTGCGAGCACGGTATTGTTTCCAATCATCCACTGCTTTTGCAGATCCGCATTGTAGTTCTTCGTCGGATATTCAGCACGATCTCCAGTGCCTGTCCAATCAATGCTTGTCGCATCGTAGGCAGAAGAATAGCCATCCTTCCATGTATTGCTGTAGCCGATTCCCGCCTTGAAATCGTTCTTCGTGTCCTCATAGCGCAGCTTGTGAATATCCTGCTCCCTCCTACCGAGGTAGCCGAGGAAGTCATCGGGCGTGACAGTAAGGTAGTTGCCGTTTGGCAGCTGCACAATGCCCGAAAATGTAGGATTTCCTGCAAAATCACGGAAATAGGTGATGGGATCGTGATAGGAATACTCGTATGAGGCGTGCAAATAACTATAATCGAGCGAGCGGTTCTTGTCGAACGCATAATTCAGATCAACGAAGGTATTTTCGCTTTTCTTCTTCTTTGCGCCGCGGCTCCCTACAATATAATTACCATCAGACAATTTGTGGAAGGATCCGGTTGCATCGGGCGTATAGCTTCTATCGTCCTCATCAGTTGTAACGGCATGTCCTACCCAGCCGTCCGAGGTGCGCTTTTCATAGCCGACGCGGAAGGAGATGTTTTTATCACCACCCGTGACCTGAAGCCCGCGCTGCCATGTATTATTGCTGCCGCGCAGGACATCGATCTGCCCGTGAATCAGCTCCATTTTTGTGCTGTCTGACGCATCCGGCTTCTTGGTAATGATATTGATGACACCTGCAACGGCATGACCGCCGTAGAGCGAAGAGGCTGCACCGCGCACGATCTCAATGCGGTCAATGTTTGAGAGGGGGATCGAATCCCAGTTCACGCCGCCGTCAAAGGCGGTATTGAGCATCTGCCCGTTATACATAACGAGAATATCAGAACCGGAAAACCCACGCATTGTCACGCCGTCCTTGACATCCGCTGTCGGTGAGATATAGATCCCCGCCTCACGTGCCAGAGCCTCACGCAGGCTGAACACATGCCGTTTTTCCAGTTCCTTTGATGTAATTACTGTGACATTGGCGGGAACCTTCATCAGCGGTTCTGAGATGCGGGTCGCTGTGACGATCGTCTCACCAAGATCGCGTTCGCTCTGTAAAGAACGAGAAGACTCATCCATTCCATTTTCTGCCGTGTCGGACGATGATGCCTCGGCGGAAAAATTACGTTCAGCTGCGCCTACAATGGGGGTATTCCCACCTGTCAACGCACAGAGGACTGCCAATGTGAGACATTTCTTTTTCCATGGATTCATTTTTTGAAAGACTTCCTTTCTCCTCCTAAAAAATAATACAGAGATCATTACATATAAAACAGCCTCATTTCTCCCATACGAGAAATGAGGCTGAAACTTCATCACATCATGGCAAAAGTACCACACAAAACTAATACACCGAAAAATTCGATGCACGTAATCTCCTCCCCATCACTCGTAGGTCAATCGGCGATTCTAAATCAGGCAGTTCTCCTGGCTCCAGTTCATCGTTTCCCTGTACCTTCCCAGTTTCCCAGTGGCATATCACAGAGGCACTCGCTGCTACAGTGGCGGGACCGCTCCGGCATCTACCGGATTCCCTATTAAGCCTTGCGGCACCTGACTCAACCGTATAAAGTTTTGCTGTTTCCGTGACTATGGTAGCATGAGCCTTTATCCCTTGTCAAGACATACTATACAACTATATTCCCTTTTTGCATACATGAATTATCCTCAAACACCAATTTCAATCTCGCCCTTGAAAATAACAACTATCTGACCGTCCGCCTTCACACAAATGTGCTCGAGCAGCCCACTCCATAATTCCTCGTCAAACTCAACTAGCTCCCCGTCGATACCACATACTACTTGAATCATGGTCTCCAAGGTGTTTCTCTTGCTCTCCCTCTCGGCAATTTGGTCATCCAACTTTTCCATATCCCCCTGCTTTTCCATATAAATCGCACGAATCTCATTTTCCTGTTTCAGATACACCGTCTGATCCTGTGCTACCCGTGCATTCTCTCGAATCAGCATTTCGAGCCGTTCTGCCAAAACGCCGAGTTCCTGCTCTACTTTATCCCGTTCCTCCGTCATCTCCCCCGTTTGGCAAACACTGCCAATCAGAGAACGGAGTTCCGCAATCACATTCTCTTTGACTTCCACCAAGGAGTTCAGAGCCTTAACGAAAATCTGTTTGATCTCACACTCCGTCAGATGCCGTGTGCTGCATGGCTTGCCCTTGTGGGCGTATTTCTTGTTGCAACGATAGATGACTCTGCGGTACTTATCCGTGGAGTGCCATACCTTCGCTCCGTACCAACCTCCACAGCATCCGCATTTGATTTTATTCGCGAAGATGCTGACGCCGCTGTGCTTTCCGTTCTGCTCTCTACGCTTTATCTCCGACTGGACAAAGTCAAATAAGTCTGGCGGAATAATTGCCTCGTGATGCTCCTCCACATAGTACTGCGGAATCTCACCCGTATTCTTCCGTCGCGTCTTATCGAGGAAGT
>NZ_KB290949.1:47335-48393 GCF_000318175.2 Selenomonas sp. oral taxon 138 str. F0429
TGTACCACTTATCCTTTCCCGACGGGGATTTGATTCCCCGCTTTTCCAGTTCCTTGGTAATGGCATAGAAGGATCGCCCGCCAAGGAAGAGTTTGTAGATGAGCCTTACGATTTTCGCCTGTTCTTCGTTTATTTTGAAATCCTTGTCATAGCCGAGAAACGCGCTGTAGCCGACACTGGTCTTGCCCTCGGCGAACTGCTTGCGCTTGCCCCATGTGGTGTTCTCCGAGATGCTGCGGCTTTCCTCCTGCGCTAGGCTGGACATAATCGTGATAAGGAGTTCTCCACGCGAATCAAATGTCCATATGTTCTCTTTTTCAAAATAGATCTCTACACCATGTTCCTTGAGTTTACGGACGTTCTGCAGAGAATCCACGGTGTTTCTCGCGAAACGGCTGACCGACTTCGTGATGATGAGGTCGATCTTGCCGGCAAGGGCATCCTCGATCATCTGGTTGAAGCCGTCACGCTTCTTTGTGTTGGTTCCACTGATCCCTTCATCCGAATACATGCCGACGAAATCCCAGTCTGCACGGCTTTCGATGTAGTTCTTGTAATGCGCCATCTGCATTTCGTAACTAGAAGCCTGTTCTTCATGATCGGTCGAAACTCTAGCATATCCTGCCGTCCTGCGCCGTCTTGGTTCTGCCGTAACTTCCGACCGAAACACTCTGGGAGTTGCAGGAATCACCCGCACTGTCTTTGCCATCGGTATGCGCCTCCTTCTTTGAGTTGAAATATGACCTCATCATCAGATATGAAAATCCGCTCGACGTTCTGCACGATCTTGCCCTCGTAGCCATCGCCGAACAAGGATTCTGCCGCTTCCTTGAGTTCGGATTCGGACAATCTCTTCAATCGGCACTTTGTTCTCAGCTGACTGCAAGCCCATACCTTAATCCCCTTCGTCCATGTATCCCGCTCACACTTGCTGCCGCAGGAAGCGCAGTAGACTTTGTTCGTGAAGGGATTGCTGCCGCGCTGCCCTGTGTAGATTCGGGCGGTCTTTTTTATGCGGCCATTTGTTAGGTGAAGTTCCACACAGTCACCGTAAATGA
>NZ_KB290949.1:48413-49493 GCF_000318175.2 Selenomonas sp. oral taxon 138 str. F0429
CCTTACGCCTGAGTTCCGCAGTATCAAAATCATCCTTCTCCATGATGACTCTGACCGCAGCCACAAGCTCCTCTTCCCTGATTGGGCGGCTGTCACAAACCTCAATCCCCCGCCGTTCCCTTGTGTTACATCCCCACCGTTTGTACTTCCCGGCGGTTCTTCTGCTGAAGCCGCCTCCGCAGTACCCGCATTTCACCATGCCGGAAAACGGCATCAACACAGGATTCCGATTGCCAGACTGCGCGGCTCTCCGTTTCCGTATCTCCTGCGCCTTATCGAAATCATCCTTGCTCACGAGCGGCTCAAACATCCCATCCACCATGTAAATGGGCAGCTCGCCTTTATTTCTCTTGCGAATATGCCCCTCACTGATGTAGTTCTTCTGCAATGCCATCGTGCCCGTATAGGAGATGTTGGAGAGGATGTCCTTTACCGTGGTCTGCTCGATTGGTCTCCCCTGCCGTCCTGTGATTCCAAGTCCCGCGAGTGTCTTTGCAATGGCGTAGGCAGATTCCCCGGCAAGGTATCTGCGGTAAATCTCCTTTAGGATCTCTCCCTCGTCAGGAACGATGCGAAACATCTCTCCGTCCCATCGGTAACCGTAAGGCACTTTATGCCCGTTCGGAATCCCCTGTGCGAACCGCCTCCGCACGCCCCACCGAATGTTGTCGCCGATGCTTCTGCTCTCCTCTTGGGCAAAGGATGCGAGCAGCGTCAAGAGGAGTTCTCCGTCCTCGGATGTGGAATCAATGTTCTCGCGCTCAAAGCGGACGGCAATCCCCTTCTCTTTCAACTGTCGGACGGTATGGAGGCAATCCACGGTGTCACGGGCAAAGCGACTGATACTTTTGACGAGTACCAAATCAATCTTCCCGGCGTTGCAGTCGGCGATCAGTCGTTTGAACTCATCTCGGTGTGTAGTGCTTGTCCCTGTGATTCCTTCGTCTGCGTACACGCCTGCATATTCCCATGCGGGATTCTTCTGGATGAGATTGCTGTAGTGACTGACCTGCGCCGCAAGGGAGTGGTGAAGCGTATCCACAGAAACACGGGCGTAGGCAGCCACACGCAGCTTTTTCT
>NZ_KB290950.1:0-24711 GCF_000318175.2 Selenomonas sp. oral taxon 138 str. F0429
TTTTGAGAAGATTACGCAGGAGGGAGATGATACTATCTGGCGGCTGAATCTTGCGGGCTATCAGAAGCAGGGGAAATTTATTTCCTTAACGGAGGTATCTGCATGAATCACTTGACCTATCAAGGCGAAGGAGTAGATAATCATGACTTCAAAAGAAGAAATTCTCAATGATCTCCAACTAATTTTTCAAGATGTTTTTGATGATGAGGATCTCGTCATCACCAATGAGAGCAATGCAGAGCAAATCGAGGATTGGGACTCGCTGTCTCACATCCGTCTTGTTGTTGCCATCGAAAAGCGGCTTAACATCAAGTTTTCTTTTGCTGAACTGAGGGATCTGAAAAATGTTGGTGAAATGATTGACCTTATTCAGGGAAAAATAGGGGTGAATTAAGTAGTGTTTTTACTTGTATATTCAGGCTGCTTCGGAGCAGGTTTAAAAGAATGTAGGGGGTGAAAGCGAATAATATATTGTGCATTGGTTATACCGCATAGAAAAACTGCGATGAATACATGTTGTTTCATTGCAGTTTTTCTATGTGCTATGTTGCTTCTTTGTCTATCTCCTGCATATCCTCCACATTCACCCCCGGCGTAATCCCACGCGTGACACGGTTTTCCATGCGGTCGTGGACGTGGGCGTACTTCGCCGTGACTTTGGGGCTGCGCTGGCGCAGGGTCTCCTGGACGACGCGCAGATCCTTCGTCTCCTGATAGAGGTTTGTGCCGCAGCTGTGGCGGAAGAGGTGGCAGGCATAGCCAGGCTGTTTCAGCCCCGCGTCCGTGAGGGCACGATTGATCACGTAGCGGATGCCAACGCGCGTGATACGGCCGTTTCGATTGTTCGGCGAGCAGGAGATGATGGTCGGGGTGAGACGGTTCTCGGGCGGGATTGCACCACGCGTCTCGATATACGCCTGAAGGAGCTGAAAGGTTTCCTCGCATGGGTAGATGATGCCTGCATGTCCCTTGCCTCGGATCTCGATGCGGCCGCGCTGCCAGTCGATGTCCTCGTCGGAGAGACGCATGACCTCGACGACGCGCAGTCCCTCGACGCCCATGAGGTAGACGATGAGGAGGTTGCGCAGGCGCCGTAGGGCGTTCTTGTCCGCCGCAAGCCCCTCGCAGATCTCCTTGATCTGGTCGACGGTGAGATATTTATAATCCTCATCAAGGTGCTGTGGGTTGCGCAGCTGCAGATCAGCGCAGGGGTTCTCCTCGATGAAGGAGAGCCGCTGCGCGACCTTGTAGAACGCGCGGATTGCCGCGCCCTTGATCATGAGGGTTGCCGCGCTGTAGCCGCGCGTGCGCATGTCCTCCATGTAGACGCGGATCTGGTAGTCGTGCACGTCGTTCAGCGGATGCAGATTCTGCTCCATGCACCAGTGGAGGAAAAGGCGGATGGCAAGCTCGTAGGTGTCGCGCGTGTCCGCTGTCGGCGCACCGCCCGCAATGTAGCGCGGGAGATATTCGTAGAAATGCACGATGAAATACTCGGGTGTGATGGCATCCTGCCGCACGTTCAGGGAGAGATCGCCCATACGGCGCACACCTGCGGGCGCAGTCTCCGTGCGCCGTGCAGGGACGCCCATCGCAGCTGCTCCGCCGCTCCGATAGCTTTCGTTTGCCGCCATGATTTCACCCGCTTTCGTTTTCGTTCGTGGATTGATTATAGCACGGAGGGGGGGCGTTAGCAACAGGTGATAAATACGCAAAAGCCGCTGTGCAGAGTGAATGCACAGCGGCTTCGTTCTTTTTATTTGTTCTCTGCAATCTCCTGCACGATGGCGAGCGTCAGTGCTGCCGCATCATAGAGATCCTGCTCGAGGATGCTTTCCTCCTTCGTGTGGCAGTCCGTCATGCCGACACCGAGGACGGTGGTCGGCACGCCGTAGGCGTTGAAGTGGTTCGCATCCGAGCCACCGCCTTCCTCCTCGAGTACGACGGGGAAACCAAGCTTTTCTGCCGCGCGCCGCAGGTACTGAATGGGCAGCGCATCTGCGGGCAGCTCGTAGGGATCGTAGTCCTTTTTGAGGTCGATTTCCGCCGTGCAGCCCGTTCCTTTGACTGCCTCATTCACGGCGTCCATCATGCGCTGCGTGAGGGCGTCGAGCTTTGCTTTGTCACGGCTACGCGTCTCAAAGTTCAGCGTGCAGAACTCGGCGACGACGTTGGTCGCCGTGCCGCCCTCAATCTTGCCGACGTTGCAGGTGGTCTCCTCGTCAATGCGTCCCTGCGGAACGGCAGTGAGCACTCTGCCCGCCGCAGTGATGGCGTTCCGCCCTGCGTCGGGGTCGATGCCCGCGTGTGCCGCCTTGCCCACGATGCGTACGGCAAGCTGATTCTTGCCGGGGGCTTTGAACGCCGCCGTGCCCGCGTGTCCGTGTGTGTCGAGTGTGTAGCCAAAATCTGCGGTGAGGAGCGATGCGTCGAGGCAGCGCGAGCCGTTGACACCGCCCTCCTCGGCAACGGTAAATACAATTTGGAGATTGCCGTGTGGGATGTCATGTTCCTTCAGGCAGCGCAGTGTTTCGAGGATGGCGACCACCCCCGCCTTGTCGTCTGCGCCGAGGATGGTTGTGCCGTCGGAGCGGATGACACCGTCCTTCAAAATGGGCTTGATGTTCGCGCACGGCTCGACGCAGTCGATATGCGCCGTGAGCATGATGGTGGGCGCACCCGCGACCGTGCCCTTGAAATTTGCGACGATGTTGCCGCAGTTTCCGCCGAGTGCCTTGCCCGCTGCGTCTTCGTGAATTTCTGCCGCACCGAGGTCACGCAGACGTGCGGTCAGGAGATTGCCCATCTCGCGCTCATCGAGCGTTGAGCAGCGGATGGAGACCAGTTCGAAAAATTCGTCCAGTACGCGTTTTTTGTCAATCATGTCTGCCTACTTTCCAAGGAAGAGGACGATCATAAAGGTAATCGTGGCGAGTAGCATTGGGAGCGCGTTGCGCTTCGACAGCTCCATCGGGCTGACCTTGGCAAGTCCCGCGCAGACGAGTGCCGCACCCGCGACGGGGGACATGGAGCGTCCGATCGAGCCCGCCATCTGTGCGAGCGAGCCGAGGTCAATGATGCTCATACCGAACGATGCCGCCTGTGGTGTGATCGCACCGTTGAAGGCGAGCGCGGCGGCATCACCCGAGCCGGAGATGACGGCGATGATGAATGGACCGAACGCGCCCGCAATCTTGGCAACGGACTCCGAGCCTTTCATCGCTTCGATGAGGGCGTCGGTCAGACCCATCGCTGCCATACCGGCGGTAAAGACCGCCGCAGAGACGATGAGACCGATGACACCGCCATATGCATCTCCCATGCCGTCGAAGAATTTCTTCGTGATTTCCTGCGGATTCTGCCGTGTGACGATGAGGGCGAGTACCGTGCCGACAATCATCGCAGTCGGAACATCCGTGAGCGGCAGGACGGCGATCTGCTTGCTGCCAAGCACGAGCAGGATGAGCGGGACGAGGGGGACGACGGCGTAGAGCGGATTGACCTTGAAATCCTTGCCGCCCTCCTCCTTTTCGAGTTGTGCGTGATAGGCAAGGCGTCGTGCCTCGTCGGGACCCTCCTTGCGCATGGTGGCGATGATGGTGAGTGTGACGACAGCGACGATGGAGGCGACGATTGCCGCAGGAACCTGCGCCATGATGACGGTCATGAGGTCGGTCTGCGCGAGATCGGCGACGAAGATGTTGTGCGCCTGTCCAGGACTGATCGCGCTGCCCCATGTGCCTGCGAGCACCGCCGCGCTCGCCATCGCAGGATGGACACCCGCCGCCATGAGCGTCGGGATGAGGATGCTGCCGACCGCCGCCGAGCAGCCCGCCGCACTCGGAATGGCGATGTTGATCCACCATGTGAGCAGCGTTGCGAGCGGGATGAGGATGAATTTGCTCCGCGTGATAACCCCCGAGATGGACTCGACGAGATGGCGGTCGCAGGTTGTGATCTTCATGACGAACGAAAAGCCCATGACCGTACAGATCACGGGCACGAGCGAGCCGTGTACCATCGTCTTGCTGAACGTCGCGACGGCGTTGCCCGTGACGCCGCCGATGAAGCACATGAGAAAGCCTGCAGCGAGCAGCACCATACGCGTCTCATACTTCTTGATGATCGCGGCAAAGGCGATGATGACGATAATTCCTCCGGCAATAGCCAATGAAAGGACCTCCTTTGAATCGATACCAAAACTGTATAAGAGTTCGATAAAAACGGGGGAATTCCTTCATGAAAATAGGGAAGTACCGTTTTAGCGGTTCTTCCCTATGTACGCAATGTTGTTATTCGGCGATTCCCGGCCGCGTCATCTGGCGTGGCGAGAGGATGTGATTCAGCTCTTTTTTCGAGAGGATGCCCTGCTCGAGGATGATCTCGCGGATGGGCTTGCCCGTCGTATATGCCTCGCGTGCGAGCTCGGCGGACTTCTCATAGCCGATGTGCGGCAGGAGTGCGGTCACGATGCCGACACTGTTGTCGAGCCACTTTTGGCACTGCTCGACGTTCGGCTTCAGATCGATGAGGAGCTTGTCGACGAAGGTGTCGACCGCGCGCGTGATGTAGTTCAGCGAGTTGAACATGTTGAACGCCATGACCGGCTCCATGACGTTCAGCTCGAACTGTCCGTTCTCCACGCCGAGCGTCACGGCGAGGTCGCCCGCGATGACTTGATAGCACGCCTGATCGAGCACCTCGGCGATGACGGGGTTGACCTTGCCCGGCATGATCGACGAGCCCGGCTGCCGCATGGGCAGATGCAGCTCGTTCAGCCCGCAGCGCGGTCCCGATGCCATCAGGCGGATGTCATTTGCGAGCTTGATGAGGACGAGTGCCGCATTCTTGAGCGCGGAGGAAAAATCGGCGAATGCGTCCGTGTTGTTCGTCGCATCGATGATGTTCTGTGACGTACGGTACTGCTCGCCTGTGATCTCCGAGAGCCGTTTGGCGACCGCCTTGATGTAAGCGGGCTCGGCGTTCAGCCCCGTACCGACAGCGGTGCCGCCCATGTTGATCGTATGGATGTGCCTCTGAACGTAGCGGATGCGGCGCATCGAGCGGCGCACGGCGGAGGCGTATGAGCCCATCTCCTGTCCGAGTGTAATGGGGACAGCGTCCTGCAAATGGGTGCGCCCCATCTTGAGGATGGCGCGGAACGAGGTCGCCTTTTTCTCAAGCTCCGTAGCGAGACGGTCGAGCGATGCGAGGAATACCGTGCTCTTTGCCGAGAGGCAGACCTTGATGCCCGTCGGGAATGCGTCGTTCGTCGACTGTGCCATATTCGCGTGATTGTTCGGCGAGATGATATCGTAGCGTCCCTTTGCCTCGCCGCGCAGCTCGAGGGCACGGTTGCAGAGCACCTCGTTCATGTTCATGTTGATGGACGTGCCCGCGCCGCCCTGAATCGGGTCGACAGGGAACTGCTCAATGTGCCCGCCCGCGATGATCTCGTCTGCCGCCTGCACGAGCACGTCACCAATGTCGTGCGGGAGACGGCCTGTGTCCATATTCGCGAGAGCCGCCGCCTTCTTCACCGTGGCAAGTGCTTTGATAAAATCGGGATCGAGCTTCTGTCCCGTGATGTTGAAATTCTCGATGGCACGCATCGTCTGCACGCCGTAGTAGACATCATCGGGGACTTCCAATTCACCGAGAAAATCGTGTTCCGTTCGCATGATGCTCTCTCCTTTCGATGACTGCTGTATTGTCAGTCCAATGCCTCAATCATCGCCGTAAAGCCCTTGACGAGCGTCTCGACACCCATCGTCGGGTACTGGCTTTCGATCCCCTTGCGCACAGCCATCTGCTCGGGCAGGTAGGGAATGTGGACAAAGCCGGCGGGGATGTGCGCCTTGCCCGCTGTGGCGAGGAGGTGGAGCACGCCGTAGAGCAGGTGGTTGCAGACATAGGTGCCCGCCGAGTTTGAGACGCTTGCGGGGATGCCCGCCCCCTTCATGTTGGCGACCATCTTCTTGATCGGGAGCGTCGCCCAGTAGGCGATGGGACCGTCCTTCGCGACCGGCTCATCCACGGGCTGATTGCCCTTGTTGTCGGGGATGCGGAAATCATCGACGTTGATGCCGATGCGTTCGACCGTGATGTCGGGGCGGCCGCCCGCCTGCCCGACGATGATGACGGCATCGGGCGAGATCTCGTCCACCGCCGAACGCACCGCGTCGAGTGCCTCATAGCGCACCACGGGGATTTCACGCGCAACGACCTCATAGCCGTTGATGTTCTTGCCGGCGAGCTGCTTGACCAGCTCCAGCGCAGGGTTGACCGTCTCGCCGCCGAAGGGCTGAAAGCCCGTGATCAGAAGTTTTTTCATAGCGTATTCGCGGCGGGGATACCGCCGCCGCCCCCTTTCAGTTCTTATCCGTGGAATCCGAGGAAATACATGAGCAGGATGTTTGCCGCGAGCAGTGAGATTGCGAGCGGGATCTGTGCGCGAATGACCCCGTATTTGCTCTGCATCTCAAGCAGTGCCGCAGGAACGATGTTGAAGTTTGCCGCCATCGGTGTCATGAGCGTGCCGCAGTAGCCCGCGAGCATCGCAATCGGAGCGACAATGAGAGGATTTGCACCGTGCGCGACGATGACAAGGGGAATGCCAATGCCGCTCGTGATGACCGCGAATGCAGCGAACGCATTGCCCATAATGATGGTGAAGATTGCCATGCCGAGACAGTAGGCAATCACAACGGCAAGTGCACTGTCCGTCGGAATGGCACTTGCCACGATGTCGGAGACAATCTTGCCGATGCCCGCCTTGGCAAAGAGCGAGCCAAGTGCTGCAAGCAGCTGTGAGAGAATCGCAGCCCAGCCGATGGCATCGATGAGGCGACGCCCCTCATGGAACGTCTGGAGCGGTGCGCCACGCGTGATGGCGAGCGCAATTACAATGGCGACAATGGAGGCGATGCCGAACGAGACGAGTGCACCGAGCTTCGTTGTCGCCGCGAGGATCAGCGTGATCACGCCGACCGCGAGGACGGGGATGAGCAGACGGTTGCCGAGTTGCTGCGCCGAAGCATTTTTTTCCTCCTTGGAGGTCTCATGATAGTCGCCGTGTCCCATCTGTTTTGCAGCGACAATGACCGCCATCAGGATGACCATCCATCCCGCGTTCTCGTTGCCGAGTGCCGAGCCGCCGAGGAAGGTGATGCCGTAGACGAGCCAGAACAGACCCGTGCCGAAGCGTTTTAGATTTTTACTGTCTCCGAACGAGAGCACCCCGAAGAGGACGAGGTAAATCCCGCAGAGGAGATAGACGTGATCGAGTGTCAGCATAGCAGTCCCTCCTTAGCCTTTCTTCGTCTCGTTGTATGCCGCAATCTCCTGCTCGATGCGCCGATCGAAGAGATGGAAGCGAATCGCCGCAAAGAGGAAGGCGACCACGGCGGTTGGAATGCAGTAGAGTGCCATCGTGACGAGATCCACCTCGTAGCCGTGTTCCTCGAGCACTCCTTTGATGAGGAGCAGCCCGCCCGCCGCGATAAAGACGTTCTGCGCGAAGAAATTGCCCGCGTTCTCCGCCGTCGCCGCATGGCCGCGGATCTTGTCGAGGATCTCGGGCGATGCCTTGCGTCCCTTGAGTGCCGCAGCCTCGCCCATCGGCGAGATCAGCGGGCGGATGAAGGTCGGATGTCCGCTGAGAGAGATGCCGAGCGCGACCGTGACCTGCCGCACGAGCATATAGAGCACGAAAATGCGCCCCGCCGTTGCCGCTGAGATCTTCGAGATGAGATGTTCGGCGCGCTCGCGCAGTCCAAACCGCTCCGAGAGTCCGATGACGGGCAGCACGAGGATGAAGAGCGACATATAGCGGTTCTTGATGAATGCTTCGCCGATGACCGTGACGATCTCCTGCAGGGACATCCCTGCGGCAAATCCCGTGACGAAGCCGGCGACGATGACGACCAGCAGTGCGTTAAACCGCAGTGCGAGCCCCACCACCATGACGAGGATGCCGGATAGAACAAGCATAGATGATACCTCCTGTGAAAATTGGAATCGCTGATAATAAAATGAAGTCTGTCGGATTGGTGAAGCTTTTTGTTCGGTCAAGGAGACAAACTGGACGCATAGCCAAAGCTATGTGGAGGATTTGTCGACGATGGCAGGGCGAAAAAGATGCACCAAGATGACGGTGCTGAATTTATCAGTGCTTCCAAGTTATTTCCTTGCGGCGCAGTCGAGAATGTGCGGATCAAAGCCGAAATCCTCAAACCCTGCGCGGCAAGCGGCGACGTAGTCGGCATCGGGCGTGCCGAGCGGCATCCCGTCCACCATCGTGTAGAGGAATACCGCCGTGTCTTTGATGACACCCGTCTCCCGCTCCGTTAGTTGGACGTGCCGTACCTCCTTGCGGTAGAGCGCAGGGAAAATCTCATAGCTGTCGAGCGCCTTTTCATCGCTCTCCGTCACCGACCAGATCCCGAGGGGCGTGGTCGCCCCCCTCCTCTCTGTGAGCGTCAGATAGACGCGCGGCGGACTGCCGCGATACTCCAGAGCAGTGTCCGCGAGCTGCGCCGTACCGACGATGACCGCGCTTGGACATCGCTCCCGCATCGCCGCAACATTCAGATTGCTGCCGTAGGCAGCATAGAGTCTTTTCATCATACCCCTCCTGTTTTCAACAGTTGTATCAGTATACCACAAAAGCAAAGGATGAAATTATTTTTTTGAAAAAACTTTTCTTCTGTGTGAGCATACATTTTTGTGCTGCTTGGTTATAAGTTCATTTTCAATCCGTTGATTATCCGCATTTATCCAATTATTTGCAGGATTGTGCGGCAGAGATTCGTTCTTGTTGCAGGATTCCATCTCTCCTATAATGGGAAATACGGGAAGGAGGTGGCGTATGGAAGGAAACGAGCGACGCAAACAGTTGGCAAAATTTCTGCGCGCTACCCTCTCAGCCGCACCCGTCACGGCTGAGAATCTGGCACGAATGCTTGCGGTATCCGTCCGAACCGTACGCTACGATCTAGACGCGCTCACGGAGGAGCTGCGGTGCGAAGGGCTGTGCATACGCTCGCAGGCACGGTGCGGCATCTGGCTGGAACGCGTGGAGGTGCAGGAGGCGGCGACCGCCGCGCCGGTACTGGATCGCAAGGAGCGGCGTGACCGCATTATCCTCGCGCTCCTCGGCGATGCGCCCTGTTCGATTGACGGACTTGCGGAGGAGCTTGCCATCAGCCGCAACACCCTCATCAGCGACCTAAAGGATGTTCAGGCAACGCTCGAGCAGCGTGGACTTGCGTACGTCTCAAAGCGCGGCGCGGGCATTGCAGCGACCGGGGGAGAGCAGGAGCTGCGCGATATGCTCATCCATATCTTCGCCAAAGAAGAGCATGATTTTCGCCATTTTGATCGTACGGATGCAGCCTCCTCTCCGTTTCGCCGCTATGCACATGACCTTCCAATGGCAGAGATTGCGGCGTTCTTCCTCGACCTCTTGGGCAGACGCGGCGTGCTCGGGAGCGATCTCTCGATCAACCGTATGATCTGCGCGCTTGCCGTCCAGATGCAGCGGCTGCGCAAGGGGCATCAGATCACCGAGGGGCGTCCCGTGGATTTTCTGTCAAATGAGGGGGAGGCAACGGAGTCTCTGGCTGCGGAGATTGCGGCAGGGATGGCGGGCTATGCGCCGGAATTCCTGCACGCAGCAGAGATCCAGCACATTGTCAAGGAGCTGCTGCACAGCCGCATCTACGCCTTTCGCGAGGAGCCGGGACGCACGCAGGAGACGGCGCGCGCACTTGCGCGGGAGTTTGTCGCATATGCACAGGTCTGGTTGGATGATACGTATGCAGACGATGAGGAGCTGCTGCGGAATCTTGCGGTACATCTCCGTCCTGCACTTGAGCGGGCGCATGTCGGCATTGTGTTGACGAATCCGCTTCTCGAACGCATTCGGGAGCAGTACCGTGCCATATTTTTGATTGCTGCGCGCGCAGCGGAACGTCTGGGGGAGCGGATGAATCTGCGCTTCTCGGAGGATGAGATCGGCTATTTGACGCTTTACCTCGGTGCTGCGATCGAACGGAAGAAGCTGCGGAAGTCGCGCAAGCTGCCTGTGGTGCTCATTTGTGGCAATGGTGTCGGCACGGCAACCTTGCTTGCAAATACGATCCGCAACCGTCTGCCGAACCTGCACATCGTACGCATTCTTTCTTACTACAACATGAAGCCGGAGGATGTTGCCGATGTGGATGTCGTTATCAGTACGGTGTCCGTGCAGCTGCCCGAGAAGACGGTACTGCGCATCTCACCGATCCTGACGGATGCGGAGAGCGAGATCATCGAGGAGCAGCTGAAATATCTCTATGACAGCCGCTTCATCATGGAGGGGAATACAGTACGCATATCGGGCGGTATGCGCCTCGTCGACCTCCTCACGGAGGAGATGATCGAGCTTCATGCACAGGCGGCTGATTGGGAGGCGGCGGTACATGCTGCGGGGCATCTGCTCCATGCGGCGGGGGCGGTCGATGCGTGTTACATTGGGCGGATGGTGGAGAGCGTACAGGAGTTCGGTGCGTACATCGTCGTGTGCCCAGGGGTTGCGATGCCACACGCACGTGCTGCAGACGGGGTGCGGCGGCTTGCCGTCAGTTTTGTCCGGCTGGCACATCCCGTTGCCTTTGCAGAGCGGGACGGCGCGGAGGCGGATCTGCTCTTTGCCTTTGCAACGCCGGATGAGAAGGCTCATCTTGAGCTTTTGCTCGATCTCTGGACAATTTTCAGCGATGCGGAAACGCTGGAGTATCTGCGGAAATGCCGCACAGCGGAAGAAGTTCGAGCCGTGATAGGTCGCTGTACAGCAGCGCGGAAGGAGTGAATTTATGCTGGGAGATTATATTTCTCCGGGAGGAATCATGCTGCAGGAGACGTGCCGTGATTGGGCGGCGTGCATTGACCGAGGAGCTGCACCGTTGCTCACTTGCGGCGCGATCCTGCCGTCCTATCCGGAGGCAATCAAGCGTAGCCACCGTGAGATGGGACCCTATATGGTTATCGCGCCCGGCATCATGCTTGCACACGCCAGACCGGAGGAGGGGGCGAAGGCGGTGGGGCTTACGATTCTGACGCTGCGCGAGCCGGTCGCGTTTGGCAGCGAACACAACGACCCCGTGCGACTCGTCATCACGCTCGCGACACCCGATGCCAAGAGCCATGTGGAAATGCTCGAGGCACTGTCAGAGTTCCTGATGACGGAGGGGATGGCGGAGCAGCTGATGGCGGCAAAGTGTGTGGAGAGCGCAGAGGCTCTGTTTGGTAAAAAGAAAAGGAGTGCGTGACAATGAAGATTCTGGTATGCTGCGGCAGCGGTCTCGGCAGCAGTTTCATGATCGAGATGAACATTAAGAAGGCTCTGCAGGAGATTGGCGTGGAGGCAGAGGTGAATCACAGCGATCTCTCGTCGGCGGCGGGCATCAAGGCGGATATTTACGTGGGGACACGCGATATCGCTACACAGCTCGTCGGGCTCGGTGGCGAGGTTGTCTCGCTCAACAATATGATTGACAAGAAGGAGCTTGCCGAGAAGATTGCGGAAGCAGTCGCCAAGGTAAAGGGATAAGGAGGAATCATCATGCTGAGTTTTATCCTTGACATTCTAAGCGTGCCGGCGGTTCTGATCGGTCTCGTCTCGATGATCGGTCTCATTGCGCAGAAAAAGGGGCTCTCCGATATCCTCAAGGGCTCGATCAAGACCATCATGGGTGTTCTGATTCTCGGCGGCGGCGCGGGGCTTGCCGTTGCCGCACTCACGCACTTCGGCACGATGTTTCAGCACGGATTCGGCATCAACGGTGTCGTTCCGCACAACGAAGCGATTGTCGGTATGGCTCTGAAGGAGTTTGGTACACAGACTGCGCTCATCATGGCATTCGGTATGGTCGCAAACATCCTCATCGCGCGCTTTACGCCGCTGAAATTCATCTTTCTTACGGGGCATCATACGCTCTACATGGCGTGTATGATCGGGATTATTCTCACGGTTGGCGGGTTTGAAGGCGTGACCCTCGTGGCAATCGGCTCGATCCTGCTCGGCTTCGTCATGGCGTTCTTCCCCGCAATCGCACATCCGACGATGAAGAAGATTACGGGCAGCGATGATGTCGGTTTTGGCCATTTCAGTACGCTTGGCTATGTATTCTCGGCGTGGGTTGGCTCACTCGTCGGGAACAAGGAGCGCTCGACAGAGGACATCAACTTCCCGCAGAGTCTCGCGTTCCTGCGTGACTCCTCGCTCGCCGTCTCACTGGTCATGCTCGTTCTCTTCCTCATCGTTGCCCTTGCCTGTGGCCCGCAGTATGTGGAGACGGAGCTGAGCGGCGGGCAGAACTTCCTCGTGTTCTCGCTCATTCAGGCGATCACGTTCGCGGGCGGTGTCTACGTCATTCTCGCCGGTGTTCGCCTCATTCTCGCGGAGATCGTGCCCGCATTTACGGGAATTGCAACGACACTTGTGCCGAATGCAAAGCCTGCGATTGACTGTCCCGTCGTCTATCCCTATGCGCCGAACGCCGTGCTTATCGGCTTCCTATCGAGCTTCGTTGGCGGTGTTGTGGGCATGGCGGTACTTCTGCTTGCGGATAAGTCCTTCCCGGGGCTGCCCATCATTCTGCCGGGCGTTGTACCGCATTTCTTCTGTGGTGCGACGGCAGGTGTCTTCGGTAATGCGACGGGCGGTCTGCGCGGCTGTATCGCAGGTGCATTTGCACAAGGGCTGCTCATCACATTCCTGCCCGTATTCCTCATGCCGGTTCTCGGCAACCTCGGCTTTGCCAATACGACGTTCAGTGATGCGGACTTCGGTGCGGTCGGCATCATCCTCGGCAATGTGATTCATATGCTGAAGTAATTTATCCAATGAAAAAAACCGCTTTGGCAGTCTGCCAAGGCGGTTTTGCGCAAGGAGGAAAAGATGGAACTCGAAGAACTGAAGGAGGCGGCGCGCAGAATCCGGCGCGCGACGATCCAATCCATTCATGCGGTTGGAACGGGGCATGCGGGCGGTGCACTTTCGATTGCCGATCTGCTCGCCGTGCTGTATTTTGATGAGATGCGTGTGCGGCCTGCAGACCCGAACTGGGCAGAACGTGACCGTTTCGTGTTGTCGAAGGGACATGCGTGTGCCTCGCTCTATGCAGCACTTGCAGAGCGCGGATACTTTCCTGCGGAGGAGCTGCTGACACTGCGCCAGTATGGTTCACGTTTGCAGGGGCACCCCGATATGAAGGTGACGCCGGGGCTGGATATGTCCTCCGGCTCGCTCGGACAGGGGCTCTCCATTGGAAACGGTATGGCACTTGCCGCAAAGCTGCGGAGGATGGACTATCGTGTCTACGTTCTGCTCGGCGACGGTGAACTCGAGGAGGGGCAGATCTGGGAGGCGGCGATGACGGCGCGTCGCTATGCACTGGATAACATTGTTGCTATTGTGGACGCGAACGGGCTTCAGATCAACGGAGCAGTCGAGGAGGTCGCGGGGCTGTCGGATATTGGCACGCGTTTTGCCGCCTTTGGCTGGCATGTCATTGATATCGACGGACACGATCTCGCGGCGATTCGCGCTGCATTTGCTGCCGCACGCGAAACTGCAGGCGTACCGACGGTGATTGTCGCACATACGGTAAAGGGAAAAGGTATCTCCTACATGGAGAATCAGGTAAAGTGGCACAGCGGCGTGCCGTCTGAGGACGAATACCGCACAGCTCTGCAGGAACTCGGAGGTGAGGCGTAATGGGAACGGCAATGCGTGAGATTTTTGGACGTGTCCTGCAAACGATGGCGGAGGATCCGCGCCTTGTGGTACTCGATGCGGATCTCGGCTCGGCGACCAAGGTGCTGATGTTTCGCGATGTATGTCCCGAGCGGTTCGTGGATGTCGGCATTGCAGAGCAGGATATGATTGGCACGGCGGCAGGGCTTGCCTCCTGTGGGATGATTCCCGTCGCGGCGACCTTTTCCGTCTTTCTCGCGGGCAGGGCACTCGACCAGATCCGTAACAGCGTCGCCTATCCGAAGCTGAACGTAAAGCTCGTGGGGACACATGCGGGCGTGAGTGTCGGCTATGACGGCGCATCGCATGAGGCGGTCGAGGACATTGCCGTTATGCGCGCACTGCCGAACATGACCGTGCTCTGCTCCTCGGATGCGGTCGAGACGGAGGCGATGGTGCGTACGGCAGTTGCTCATGAGGGTCCTGTCTATTTGCGCATCAGCCGCATCGGCACGGCGGACTACCATGCGCCTGACTATGAATTCGTCGTCGGCAGGGGCGAGGTCGTTACGGACGGCAGCGACTGCACGGTCGTCGCGACGGGTATCATGGTCGAACAGGCAATGATCGCCGCGCGCGAGCTTGCGCAGGAGGGCATCCGCATCCGCGTTGTCAACATGCCTTCGATCAAGCCGATCGACCGCACACTGCTCGTCGATTCCGCCCGAAAAACGGGTGCTGTCGTCACGGCAGAGGAACACAGCATCATCGGTGGACTCGGCTCTGCCGTTGCGGAGGTACTCGCGGAGGAGTATCCGGTACCAATGCGTTACGTCGGGATTCGTGACCGCTTTGGAACGTCGGGGGATCCGAATGTCCTGCTCGAGGCGTACGGCCTGCGTGCCTCACATATCGCCGCGGCGGTCAAGGATGTACTGCACGCAAAGGGATAACGTTGCTTTTGCACGAAAATCGGGGCGTTGTACGAAGTTTTTCGCTTCGTACAACGCCCCGTTTACGTGCGCATATTGCGCTGTTCTTTAGTGAATCTCAATCTGCTTGCGTGCGGGTGCGTCCGCCGTCTTCGGCAGGCTCACCTGCAAGACACCGTCCTTGAACTCCGCGTGGATGTTTGCGTCGTCGATGCCGTCGATGTAGAACGAGCGGCTGACTTCACCCGTGTGACGCTCACGGCGGATGTAGTTCCCTGCATCGTCTTTCTCATCGTTGGATTCCGTGCGCGAGGCGGCAATCGTGAGATAGCCGTTCTCGTAGTGGAGGGCGATGTCCTCCTTCGTCATGCCCGGCAGATCGGCGGTCAACTCGTAATGGTCGCCACTGTCCTTCACGTCCACCTTGAACGAGCTTGCCCCCCAATTCGCAGTGGGGAAGTCATCGTGGAAGAAGGAATCGCGCATCGCGTCGAAGAGTGCGAACGGATTCGCGCTGTCACGCTGCGAAAGGTTACGGCGTCCGGCAAAAGGTACAAGTCCAAACATGGTAATCAACTCCTTAGAGATTTGCGGCATATGCGATGTTTGGTATTCGATATGCCATTCAGTTGCTTTTGATTGGGAAGGTGGTTTGAATCACCTTTCGATTGTTATTATACCCCAAATAGTCAAAAAGTCAATAGGTCAAAAAGAAAAGTTTGAAAAATTTTTGGAAGGGGCTATAATGGAGAAAGTAATTCCATTGATTTTACGAGGAGGAATGATATATGGATAAGGATATCCTTTTCATCGGCTATCCGAAGTGTTCGACCTGCCAGAAGGCGGAGAAGTTTCTGCGTGCGCACGGCTGTGAGGCACCCATGCGCGACATCAAGACGGAGAATCCGACGGCAGACGAACTGCGTGTGTGGCACGAACGGAGCGGGCTGCCGTTAAAGCGTTTCTTCAATACGAGTGGCATGCTCTACCGCGAGCTTGCACTCAAGGACAAGCTGCCTGCAATGACGGAGGAGGAGCAGTACGCTGTGCTCGCCTCGGACGGAATGCTCGTAAAGCGCCCGCTGCTCATCACGAAGGACTGTGTGCTCACGGGGTTCCGCGAGAAGGAGTGGGCGGATTGCATGGCGGAATAAACCTCAAAAAAATTAAAGCATATATAGACAAGGGCGAACAAAAAATGTAAAATATATGAGAATAAACGTGACTTTCTTATAAGGGAGGATGGGGGTTCACATGAATTTACGCGCAAAGATTATGATGCTGGTCGGCGTGCCGCTGATCTTCGTTTTCCTCATACTGCTGGGGACGATTTATTGGAAGGCGTCGGACAGCATCAAGGATGTCGCATCACGTGAGATGATTCAGATGGCGGAGGTGAATGCTGCCAATATCAATACGGCACTTCAGGCGAAATCCCGTCAGCTCGAGACAGTTACGCGGCTGTGGGGGACGGAGAATGCCTCGTACGATGAGATGATGTTGGGGGCACAGGAGTTTGCAACCAAAACGTCTGATTTCTTTGTCGGGTTTCCCGATCAGCCGTTCATTGACGGCGCAGGATTTGATATTCCCAGCGATTTTGACGCAACCTCGCGCGGCTGGTACAAGGAGGCGGCGGAATCGACGAAGGTGTGTCAGTCGGCTGTCTATAAGGCGGCCAACGGTACGCCGGTCGTCAGTTTCAGCGCGGCGATTCGGAGCGGCGGAAATCTTGTCGGCGTTGCGGGCTGCGATCTGAACCTCGATATGGCGAGAGACCTGCTGTCGAAGGAAAAGATTTACGAAACGGGGAAGGCGTTCCTGATCTCGAAGGAAGGCAACTTCATCTACCATGACAAGTACTCCCTCGACAATAATATCTCCTCGGTAGACGATTCCGACCTAAAGGCGCTGGCGTCGACATTCCTCTCCGGAAAGCCCGTATTCACATCGAGTCCGAACAGCTCGGATAATTTCTACGCCTCAGTGCCTGTCGGTGATTCCGGATGGGTGCTCGTTCTGTGCGTGCCGCAGGCGGAGGTGTATGCCTCCTCAACCGAGCTCCTCGGCATCATGGTGGGCATCACGATTGCGGCATTCGTTCTGCTCGCAGCGATCCTCTTCTATATCGCTCGCCTCATCTCCGTTCCGGTCGAAAATCTCGCGGCGTTCGCGTCGAACGTTGCACGCGGGGATCTGCGCAGCGTACCGCAGCCTCTTGATCGTACAGATGAGATCGGCACGCTTCACAACGCATTTTGCAATATGACGGAAAATCTCCGCAAGCTCATACGGCAGGTCAGCGAGACGGCAGGAAGAGTTGCGGCATCCTCCTCCGATCTGACGGCGAATACACAGGAAGCGGCTCAGGCGTCCGAGTTTGCCGCAAACTCCGTCGCGCAGATTGCAGAGACCTCGACGTCGCAGAGTGAGACGATCGTCTCTGCCGCAGCGATGATGCAGGAGGCATCCTCCAGCATCGGCGAGGTGGCAGATGTCATCAAGGAGATTGTCTCCTCCGCGAAAATGACGGAGGAGGAGACACGTGACGGACAGGCCATTCTCAACCATACGATCAGCAAGATGAACACACTGAAGGATGGGGCGGCTGTTGTTACGGAAACCGTGCGCGGCCTGCAGGAGAGTGCACATGAGGTCTCGAGCATCGTCGAGATGATCACGAGCATCTCCGAGCAGACGAACCTCCTTGCGCTCAACGCTGCGATTGAGGCGGCACGTGCCGGCGAGCATGGCAAGGGCTTCTCCGTCGTTGCGGATGAGGTGCGGAAACTCGCCGAGCAGTCGAAGGAAGCAACGGCGAATATCTCCGAGCTCCTCAATGGGAATGCGGTTCAGATGGATAAGACGTTCCGTGCAATGGAGGAACAGTCCGTGAATGTCGAGAACAGCGTGGAGGAGATCCATCGTTCCGGTGAGAAGTTTACGGCAATCGCCTCGCACATTGAGTCTCTCTCGGAGAGCATCAACCACATCGCACAGATCGCGCAGTCGGTACAGCAGAACAATCAGCGTGCTGTCAACTCCATCGAGGAGCTCAGCAGCGGCTCGAGCGATGCGGACACGAAGATGCAGGAAGAGGTATCGAATATCTCGGCCGTGACAGAGGAACAGGCCGCCTCCATGTCGGAGATTGCGGCTGCGACCCGTACGCTGTCCGAGATTGCCGGGGAGCTGCAGCAGATCACGAAGCAGTTCCAGACCTGAGATTCATAACAGAAAACGTACGACAGTCTGCGATCCTTACGAGGAGAGCAGACTGTTATTTTTCGTGCATTCTGCGGGGAAAAGGTGTAAGATAAAAGAAACAATACACATATATTGAGAGAGGGATGTTTATGAAACGTGAATACATGGACGGAATTCTCTATGCCCTGCTGTTTGCGATACCGGCGTACATTCTGGGGCTGTACTTTCCGATTGTGGGCGGCCCCGTGTTCGGCATCCTGCTTGGCATGCTCTTCGCGAAGAAACGGCGGCCGCAGGCGACCGAGAGTGGTATCAAATTCACGGGCAAGAAGATTTTGCAGTACGCGATCATCCTGCTCGGCTTCGAGATGAATCTCTTTCATGTGGTCGAGGTCGGGGAGCAGTCGCTCTATGTCATGATCTTCACGTTGCTCGCGGCGTTCGGTGCGGCGTTCCTGATGGGAAAGGTTCTGGGGATGGATCGCGATATGACCGCGCTCGTCGGTGCGGGGACGGCGATCTGCGGCGGCTCGGCGATTGCGGCGGTCGCACCCGTGATCGGAGCGAAGGATCGGGATGTTGTGATCTCGATTGCGACGATTTTTTTCTTCAACGTGCTTGCGGTCTTTATCTTCCCGTTCCTCGGGCATAGTTGGGGAATGTCGGACGCGGGGTTCGGCATGTGGGCGGGCACTGCCATCAACGACACGTCGTCGGTCGTTGCGGCGGGCTATGCCTACAGCCATGATGCGGGCGCGTATGCGACCATCGTGAAGCTGACGCGCACGCTGATGATTGTGCCGGTCTGCCTGTTCTTCGCTCTGCTCATGATGCGCAGTGCGGCGCAAAGCGGCGCGGGTTTCTCGCTGAAGCGCATCTTCCCGATGTTCGTGCTCTACTTCGTGCTCGCGTGCATCGTGAATACGACGGGCATTCTCCCCGCCGAGGTTTCGCATGGGCTTGGGATGCTCGGCAAGTTCTCCATCGTGCTCGCGATGAGTGCAATCGGTCTGAACACGGATCTGCCGTCCCTCCTCAAGCACGGGACGCGCCCGCTCCTGCTTGGCATGGTCTGCTGGATTGCGGTCGCGGGTACGTCGCTCATCGTGCAGTATGCACTGGGGCTGCTGTAATAATTGGTGCGGGTTCACTTAGGAACACCGCACCAACTCTCTAAGATACATCCATCTTGTCTCGAAGAACGGAGGAAGTATGACTGACACACAGGAAATTGAACTGCGTCCGTTCCCACCATTCCTGCCGCCGAAGGCGACGGTACTGATGATGGGAACGTTCCCGCCCGCGCCGGAGAAGCGGACGATGGAGTTCCACTATCCGAACTTCCAGAACGATATGTGGCGTGTCTATGGACTCGTCTTCTTTGGCGATGCTGCGCATTTTCAGCGTGTGGGTGAGAAAGCGTTCGATGCGGAGCGGATCAAAGCGTTCCTCACGGAGCGCGGCATCGGTTCGTGCCCAACCGTGCGCCGCGCGATCCGCACGCATGGCAACGCTTCCGATGCGTTCCTCGAGGTCGTGGAGAAGGTCGATCTGCCCGCAGTGCTCGCAGAGATCCCGGGCTGTCGGCGCATCTGCACGACGGGCGGCAAGGCAACGGAGATCCTGCTCTCCCTGCTTGAGGCAGAGGTAAAGGCAAAGGATTTCAAGACGGGCGAGACGATCTCTGCGCGCTGCGGCGACCGCGAACTCCTCGTCACGCGCCTGCCGTCCACCTCGCGTGCCTACCCGATGAAACTCGAAAAGAAGGCCGAGGTATATCGGAAGTTTTTCGTTGAGGCGGGGTTTACGGTGGCAGAGCAGAATAGGTAAACAAAAACGGCACGCTGTGTGCAAAACGCGCAGCGTGCCGAAATTTTATATTTTTTAGAACATATCCTTGTCGAGGATGATGGTCTGCTCGCGCGAGGGGCCGACGGAGATGATGCCGAGGGCGATGCCCGTGACCTCCGCCATGCGCTCGAGGTACTTGCGCGCGTTCTCGGGCAGCTCCTCGTAGCTACGGATGCCGGAGATGTCCGTCTTCCAGCCAGGGAACGTTTCGTAGACCGGCTCAACCTCGGCGAGGACGTTGAGGCTCGCGGGAACGCCCTTCAGCAGCTCTCCCTTGTACTTGTAGCCCGTGCAGATCTTGATCTCGTCGAAGCCGTCGAGGATGTCGAGGCGCGTGACCGCCATGTAGTCGATGCCCGAGAGCAGTCCCGCGTGACGGACAACAACGGCGTCGAGCCAGCCCGTACGGCGCGGACGCCCCGTGACAGTGCCGAACTCATGCCCTGCCGCGCGCAGCTTGTCGCCAATCTCGTTCAGCTGCTCGGTGGGGAAGGGGCCCTCGCCGACGCGCGTGCAGTATGCCTTGACGACGCCGACGACCCTGTCGATCTTCTTCGGCGCAACGCCTGCGCCGATGGTGACGCCGCCCGAGATGGGGTGGGACGCCGTGACGTAGGGATAGGTGCCGTAGTCGATGTCGAGCATGGTCGCCTGTGCGCCCTCGAAGAGCACCTTGCGCCCGGCATCGATCTCCTCGTTGACGAGAGGGATCGTGTCTGTGACGAGCGGACGCAGACGCTCGGCATAGCCCTCGTACTCTGCGAGCACTTCGTCATAGTCGAGCGGCTCGTGGAAGTAGACGGCGGCAAGCTCGCCGTTCTTGACATCGAGGTTCTTTTTAAGTCTTTTTGCGAACTCGTCCTTCTCCATGAGGTCGCAGACACGGATACCGATGCGGTCGTCACGATCCATGTAGCAGGGGCCGATGCCGCGTCCCGTCGTACCAATTTTGTCAGCGCCGCGCTGCGCGTCGCCGATGCCGTCCATCAGGCGATGATAGGGCATGACGACGTGCGCGCGGTCGGAGATGCGGATGTTCGACGTGTCGATGCCGCGCGCTGCCATGGCGTCCATTTCCTGTAGGCAGACCTCGGGGTCGAACGCAACGCCATTTGCGATGATGTTGTGCGTGCCCTTGTAGAGGATGCCCGAGGGCAGAAGGCGGAGCTTGTACTCCTCGCCTGCCGCGACGACGGTATGACCCGCGTTGCAGCCGCCCTGGAAGCGGACGACCGTGTCCGCCTTGCTTGCGAGGTAGTCGACGATCTTCCCTTTGCCCTCGTCGCCCCACTGTGTTCCCGTGATAACGATGGTTGACATAATTGAGTCCCCCTTAATTCTTTCCCTCAAAGATCAAAGCGCGCGAAGATGGAATCCACATGGCGCAGGAAATAGGTATAGTCGAAGCAGGCGTCAATCTCTTCCTTCGTGAGATGAGCGGAAATGTCGGCGTCCTTTTCGACATTTGTGCGAAAATCTTCCTTCTCGAGCCAGCGCTTCATGGCGTTGCGCTGCACCCAGACGTATGCGGTCTGGCGCAGGATTCCCTTGTTCACGAGTGCCGTGAGGATGCGCTGACTGTAGATCAGCCCGCCCGTGCGGTTCATGTTGTGCAGCATGGCGTCGGGGTAGACGAGGAGCTTGTCCACGATGCCGGTCAGCTTGTGCAGGCAGTAGTCCACGTTGATGGTTGCATCGGGCAGGATGACGCGCTCGACGGAGGAGTGCGAGATGTCGCGCTCGTGCCAGAGTGTCATGTCCTCGAGTGCTGCGACGGCATTACCGCGCACAAGGCGTGCCATGCCCGAGACACGCTCGCAGTTGATCGGGTTGCGCTTGTGCGGCATCGCGGACGAACCCTTCTGCCCCGCCTTGAAGAACTCCTCTGCCTCGCGGATGTCCGTGCGCTGCAGGTTGCGGATCTCGGTGGCGATCTTCTCCATCGTGCCCGCGATGATGGCGAGTGTCGTGACGAACTCGGCGTGACGGTCGCGCTGAATGACCTGCGTTGCGAGGCGGACGGGCGTGATGCCAAGCTTCTTGCACGTCAGCTCCTCGATACGCGGGTCGATATTCGAGTAGGTGCCGACTGCGCCCGAGAGCTTGCCGACGGAGACGACCTCCTGCGCGCGTGTGAGGCGTTCGATGTCGCGCTCGATCTCCGCGCTCCACAGCAGCAGCTTCAGCCCGAATGTCATCGGCTCTGCATGGATGCCGTGCGTGCGCCCGATGCAGGGCGTGTGACGGAACTCGTCCGCACGGCGGCGCAGCACCTCGCGGAGCGCGCGCAGATCGTCGAGAATGATGGCTGCGGCATCGCGCATCATGACGCAGTATGCCGTATCCTTGACATCGCTCGAGGTCAGCCCCTTGTGGATGTACTTTGAATCCTCGCCGACGTTCTCCTCAAGATTTGTGAGGAAGGCGATGATGTCGTGATCGGTGGTCTTTTCAATCTCGTTGATGCGTGAGACATCGAACTTCGCGTTCGCCTTGATGTTCTCCACGGCGGCGGCGGGGATCTCGCCGAGCTCCGCCATCGCCTCGCACGCGGCAATCTCCACGTTCAGGATGGTCTGCCACTCGTTCTGGATCGACCAGAGATGTCCCATCTCCGGACGCGTATAGCGTTCTATCATTTGCTTCCTCCTGCTCATGTGCATGAAAGACATAAAACAACACCTTTATCATAGCTCTGTGTGCGAGGATTGTCAATCACGGCTTTGTGTCCGTGTAAAGCCCAATAGTTTGGTACAATCATTTTCATTTCAGACAGTATAGGGTATAATAGGATAAATGAAAGGGGGCGGCGATGATGGCGTTTCGTCGGATTCTTGCAGTGGGCGATATTCACGGTCATATGGAAAAGCTGCGTTCCCTTTGGAAGCAGATCGCATTCGACGATAAAGAAGATATGCTGGTCTTTCTCGGCGACTATATCGATCGCGGTGCTGCTCCCGTCGAGGTCTTGCGCTTTGTGTGCGCGCAGGTGGAGCGGCACACGAATGTCCATGCGCTCTGCGGCAACCACGAAGCGATGATGCTCGGCTATATCAAGACAAATGGGCTTGATGATTTCGACCCCATGGATATTTGGCTGATGAACGGGGGCAAGGTGACGCAGCAGCAGCTCGAGGCGCTCCCCGCGGCGGAGTCGGAGTCCCTCGTTGCATTCGTCAAGGCGCGCCCACTCTATTTCCGCACACAGCACAGCGGGCAGAGCATCCTCTTCGTTCATGCGGGCGTGCATCCCGCGCGCAAGAAGCAGACATCGAGTGATCTGCTCTGGATTCGCGATGACTTTTTCGATCTCTATCGCGGCGCGGAGCTTGTCGTTGTCGGGCATACGCCGACGCAGGCGATCGGCGGGCGAGACATGAGCCGCAATGTGCCGCTCTTCCTGCCGAACAACATCATTGCATGCGATACGGGCTCGTTCCTCCCCGGCGGGCGGATCAGCTGCGTGGATGTGACGCGCTGGCTCGACCTATGCGCAGATGGACATACGCTGACGGCAGACGAGCTCTCCTCCTGTTATATGCAGTCGGCATGAGCTGATGAAAAACACTTGACTTGGAGTCCACACCAGGAGTTATGATGGGGGGACGTGGAAATGTATGAAGGAATGATCTATGAAAAATAAGAAGATGAATCGTCGAAATTTCATTCGTGCGGCTGCGGCGACGGGCGTGCTTGCGGTGGGAGGGACCGCGCTCTGGCAGCTCGATCTGCTGCGAGGCGTGCGCGATACGGCGCTGCGCCAGTTCCCGGGCGTATTCTATATCGAGCGCCTGCGGCAGATTGTCGCGGCGGACAATGCGCACGCACGCGCCCTCATGTGGGAAGTGACGTCGCCCGTCGATCAGCAGATGATTGAGCTGCGTCTGCAGGGGACAGAGGATGTGCGCCGCATTGCTGCAGAGGATGCACGCTTTACCGACGACGGCACCGAGGTCTATCAGTACACGGCGGAGCTCGATCAACTGACGCCGGGGCATATGTATCAGTACCGCATTACGGCGGGGGACGCGGCGACGGACTGGCAGCCGCTCTATACACCAACTGCCGATGAGAACTATAAAATGCTGATTTTCCCGGACTCCCAGTCCTCGGACTATGCGGACTGGAAGCAGCTCGCGCATCTCGCGTGGGCGCGCAATACGGACGCAGAGCTCTTCACCTGCATGGGGGATCTCGTGGACAACGGCGAGGATCGGCTGCAGTGGACGGAGTTCTTCGTCGGGGTCAAGGAAATGCAGCGCTCGATTCCAATGGTGCCGCTCATGGGCAACCACGAGACGTACAATCTTGACTGGAAGGTGCGCCTGCCCGAGGCGTATCTGCATTACTTCAAGACACCGCGCAACGGGAGCAAGGAGTTTGAGCGTTACTACTATTCCTTTGACTACGGCGACGCGCATTATATCGTGCTCTGTACCCAGCAGAAGGAAATCGGGGAGTTCAAGGATGGGCTTGTCGAGGAGCAGCTCGCGTGGATTCGCCGCGACCTGAAGGCACATCGGAAGCGCTGGAATATTGTCTTCATGCACAAGGATGTGCTGCAGTATCGGATCAATGGGCGGCCAGAGCGCACGGAGGGCATCGACGAGGACAACGGACGAGTATGGATGCCCGTCTTTGACGAGCTTGGCATCGACATTGTCTTTACGGCGCATCTGCACACGTATCGCAACCGTGGGCATATCTACGGCTTTGAGAAGACACTGGACGCGAAGGGGCCGCTCTACATCCTCACGGGCGTTGCGGGCAATGTTCGCTATCCGAATCTCTGGATTGATCATGCCTTTGATGAGGTGACACTCCCGCAGCCTGAGACGGACAACTATCTCACGATGGATGTCTCGCGGGATGCGATCGAGATCGCGTGCTTCCTGACCGACGGCACGGAGATGGATCGCGTGCGCGTGACGAAGCGATAGTACTTGGGAAGCACTGATAAATTCAGCACCGTCATCTTAG
>NZ_KB290950.1:24731-51065 GCF_000318175.2 Selenomonas sp. oral taxon 138 str. F0429
TCCTCCACATAGCTCTGCTATGCGTCCGGTTTGCTGCCTCAATCGGACAGAAAAATCTGTGCCAATCTGACGGACTTCATTTTATCAGTGATTCCCTTGAAAAGATTTGTGTTCTGTTGTATAATACACATAGAAAAAGGTGCTATCGTGTAAACGGTCAGCCCTCTTATATTGGGATATGTAACCCGCTTAAGTTCGCTGCTTGGGGCGGGTTACTTTTTTGTTAGAAGCAACACTAGAACGACGAAAAGCAACAAAGTTACATTCGTTTCGTTCATAGACAACCACCGCCCTTCCGGGCTTGGATTGACCGTCCACCGAATAGATAGCACCACCTGTATTATAACACATGAGACAGTCTGTGTACTGTCTTTTTTTGTGCGAAAAACATTCGTAAACCAAAATAAAATAAATTGGTTGACAGTAAAACACGAAACGTGTATGATAAAGCAAGTTTATTTCACCGATAAATACGCTTGGAGGTATCTGAACATTATGAAGCTACGAGAAATAATCCTTTGCGGGCTATTCATCGCACTTGTTGCGGTCGGCGCATTCGTCCGCATCCCCGTCGGAACGGATGTCTACACGCTCCAGTTCCTCTTTACGCTGCTGGCGGGGCTGATGCTCGGCGCACGACTTGGGGCACTTGCGGTGGGCACATACGTCCTGATGGGGCTGGTCGGGATTCCGGTCTTTGCCTCGGGCGGCGGTCCCTCGTATGTGCTTCAGCCGACGTTCGGCTATCTTGTGGGCTTCATCATTCAGGGCTGGGTGACGGGCGCATTCGTCCGCACGGGCGCACCGACCTTCCGCCGCGCACTCACCGCGTGTCTTTTGGGCATGGTGGTGGTCTATGTCTTCGGCATCTCGTATTTCTACTTTGCATCGAACTATATCATCGATGCGCCGATCGGTTTCTGGGTGGCGATCTGGTACTGCGGCGTGCTGCAGGTTCTGCCGGACTTTCTGCTCTGTGTTGCGGCGGCGTACATCGGCGTACGGACGCAGCGGGCGGGGCTTTGGTTGTAAAAGGAGCGTAGCATGGGCAAGGCATTATTTATCACGGGCACAGGCACGGACATCGGCAAGACCTATGTCACAGGGATGATCGTGAAGAAGCTGCGCGATGCAGGTCTCTCGGCGGGCTACTACAAGGCAGCACTCTCAGGTGCGGAGGTCGCCGCTGACGGGACGCTCCTGCCGGGCGATGCGCTCCATGTGACGCACGCTGCGGGTCTTGCGCCGGAGGATGCCACCGTCTCCTACATCTACCGCAATGCCGTATCGCCCCATCTCGCCGCGCAGATTGAGAGCCGTCCGATGGATTTCGACAAGGTGGAGCAGGACTACCGCACGGCGAAGGAGCGGACGGATTATCTGACGGTGGAGGGGAGCGGCGGCATCATCTGCCCCCTGCGCTGGGACAATGAGGAGCACGTCATTCTGGACGATCTCGTCCTGCGTCTCGGGCTTTCCGCGCTCGTCGTCGCGGATGCGGGGCTTGGCACGATCAATGCGGCTGTGCTGACGGCAGAGCATTTGAAGATGCGCGGTATTCCGCTCAAGGGCTTTATCTTCAACAACTGGACGGGCGGCAGAATGCAGGAGGACAACGTAACGATGGTTGAGGCACTGACGGGGGCGCGTGTGCTTGCCTGTGTAGAGCACGACGCTGCGGAGCTGCCGATGGCGGCGGATGCAGTTGCCGCACTGTATCAGTAAAGGAGAGAAAAGGAGAGAGCTATGCCGACGATTGAGGAGCGCGACCTGCGCCATATCTGGCATCCGTGTGCACAGATGAAGGACTATGAGCAGCTGCCGCCGATGGTGATCGACCATGCAAAGGGGGCATGGCTCTACGATGTGCACGGGCATTCGTATCTCGACATCGTGAGTTCGTGGTGGGCGAACCTCCTTGGGCATACAAATGAAAAGATTAACGCACGGATCAAGGCACAGCTCGATCGACTGGAGCACGTCATCTTTGCGAACTTCTCTCACCGTGGTGCCATCGAACTCGCCGAGCGGCTCGCGACCCTCGTGCCCGAGGGGCTCACAAAGTTCCACTTCAACGACAACGGTTCCTCGGCGGTCGAGGCGGCGCTCAAGATGGCGTTCCAATACTGCCAGCAGACGGGGCGCATGGAGAAGACGCGCTTCATGTGCCTCACGGAGGGCTACCACGGCGAGACCATCGGCGCGCTCTCGGTGGGGAGCATGGATCTCTTCGCCGAGATGTACAAGCCGATGATGATGGACAACATCCACGTCGAGGCGCCCGACTGCTATCGCTGCCCGTATGGGAAGCAGCGCGGGAACTGTGACTGCGCGTGCATCGAGCACGCGGAGCGTGCATTCGCCGCGCATGGAAAGGAGACGGCGGCGATGATCGTCGAGCCTCTGTTGCAGGGAAGTGCGGGTATGCGCATCTATCCCGAGGAGTATCTCAGAAAGCTGCGCGCCCTCTGCGACGAGCACGACGTTCTCCTCATTGCGGACGAGATTGCGACGGGGTTCGGGCGCACGGGACGGCTCTTTGCGTGCGAGCGTGCAGGCATTACCCCCGACCTCATGTGCCTCTCGAAAGGCCTGACGGGCGGGTATATGCCGATGTCGATCACCGTTGTGAAAGAAAAAATCTATGAGGCATTCTACGCCGATTGGAGTGAGGGCAAGGCGTTTATGCACTCTCATACGTATGCAGGCAACCCGCTCGGCTGTGCGGCGGCGCTCGCCGTGCTCGACATCATGGATGAGGAGAACGTACTGGAGCGCGCCGAGGAGACGGCGGCGTGGCTCACGGAGCGCATGACGGAGGCGTTCGGCACGCACCCGAACGTCGGTGAGATCCGCCACATCGGGCTGATTCACGCCGTCGAGCTCGTCGAGGATTGCGCAGAGAAGCGTCCCTTTGATAGTGCACGCCGCCTCGGCTACGCCATCTATCGCCGTGCGCTGAAGAACGGGCTGCTCCTGCGGCCGCTCGGCGATGTTCTCTACTTCAACCCGCCGCTGAACATCGGGAGAGACGACCTTGAAATCGCCATCGAGCGCATGAAGCTCTCGATGGACGAAGTCCTCGGCGCATAACATTGCATAAAAAAGACGCATCCGCGCGGGTGCGTCTTTTCATATTCATAACTTTTCCGTTATCCCAAGGTGCATATGATTGAACGTTGCACCGTTCAATGCTATAATGACAGCGTTTGTATTTTGAGCGAGGAGGTGCGGCGATGCCGATGGATGAGTTTGCGTGGCGTGTGAGACTTGCGCGTCGCCGCAAGGCGCATCAACGAAAATTTGCCCTCGCGGCGGGGCTGATCGTCGTGATGATTGCAGCGCTCGCGTGGTACTTTGCCTACTACATCCAACGTCCGGAGTACGCCCTCGCGCAGGCGGCGGAGGCAGTTGCGCAGCACGATTTGGCATCGTTTGAGCGCCGTGTGAATCTCGCGGCGGTTGCGGATGCGGGCTACGATGATCTCACCTATGTTCTCTTTGCACGTGATACGCACCTCAAGGAGTCGGAACGGGTCACCTCCGGTAAGTTCTATGAGAAAATCAAAGGGAGCGTCACAGAGGGGTTCGTGCGTACGATTGCCTATGCTGTGGAGCATGAAGTGTGGATGGAGCCGGAGGGCGTGGACGCGCTGAAGGGGCGGCAGCTCGGCATTGATTTCGAGTACCTGATGGAGTGCAGTCATCTGCGCGATACGGAGCTGCTCGCGCTCGGTGAGATTGTGCGCGACGGGAGCGCATCGGTGGCAACGGTTACGGTGCGCGATGGCGGCACGGGGTTGGAGTTCCCCCTGCAGCTGCGTATGGAGAAGGGGGATGCGGGCTGGCAGGTTGTGCGCGTGGCGAACTACCGCTCCTATCTCGAGGCGGTTCAGACGGCGACGACGGCGGATGTCTCGCGCTATATCGAGGCGACGCGACCCATCGTCGACCGCTACAACGGCGTCTTCCGCTCGACACAGAGCGAGTTCCGCAGCCTGACGGAGACCGCGTGGAGTACCTATACGATCGAGCGCCGCAAGGCTCTGATCCGCCTCCTACAGGAGGATATGATCCCCGTTCTGAAAAAGTATCAGCGTGAGCTGGACGCGGTGGAGGTTCCGCGCGGCGCCGCCTATCTCGCCGCTCAGCGTAAGGCGGCTACGGAGGCTTCGATTGCCTCCTATGAGAGCTTTGTACGCGGGTTGGATACGGGGATGCCCGAGGACTTTGCGCGTGCCGAGACCTTTCACAAGCAGGCGCTCACCTACGATCTGCGCGTCGGCGACATGATCCGCCGCGGGGCAGTGAATGCAGAGACCCCTGCGACGCCGTGAAGAATACACAAAAGGTCTTATGATACGAATAGCTGCGTATCATAAGACCTTTTTCTATGCGCCAATCTGCTCTGCAGTGCGGCGCATTGCTTTGCGATAGCCGTAGAGAAGGACTGCGACCATGACGAAGAAACTCGCGTTGTAGGCGTTGTAGACGACGTGCATGGAGTGGAAGCCGACCGTGTCCCAACCCCAGCACCACGCGACGCGAAAGAGACAGTAGGCCGCGAACGCGGCGACCATAGGCGTGAGGGTGTCGCCGAGTCCCCTGATCGCGCCGATGTAGACCTGATTGATGCCATAGAGCCAGTAGAAGGCGAACGTCCAGTAGACGGCGTCGAGGGCGTTCGCAATGACAGCGGGATCGTCGGTGAAGAGCGGGATGAGCGTCGGGGCGGCGAGACCTGCGATGAGCGCTATAAAGAGTGCGCCAAATCCCGCAAGGCGAAGACTCGCACGCAGCCCCGCGCGTACACGCGTAAGGTCGTGCGCACCGACATTCTGGCCGATGAAGCTCGTGAGCGCAATTCCGAACGCAAAGAGCGGATAGTAGAGGAAGCCCTCGATGCGCGCGTAGACGGTCATGCCCGCCATCGCCGCATAGCCGAAGCTGTTGATGTAGGTCTGGATGACGAGCGAGGAGATGCTCATAAAGACCGCCTGCAAGCCCGCGGGAATGCTCGTGCCGAGGATGGGCATGAGGTGTGCGGGCTGAAAGAAGGGGCGAACGATGGTGAAATGCCATGCGCCGTGGAGGTGGAGGAGCTTGTGCAGGGCAAGGAGCGCCGACGCGTACTGCGCGATGATGGTCGCCGCTGCAGCACCCGCAATCCCGCAGGGGATGACGATGAGGAGCAGGATGTCGAGTGCAATGTTGAGCACGACGGCGGCAGCGAGGTAGTGCAGGGCGCTCGTTGTGTTGCCGAGGGCGCGCAGGATGGCGCTTGCCGTATTGTAGAGGAGCTGCGCGAGCATACCGAGCAGCGCGATTCGCAGGTAGAGGCTTGCCATTGGGATCAGCTCGGCGGGCGTTACGAGTGCCGTGAGCAGCGGTTCGGTCAGCACGATGCCCGCAGCCGTGAAGAGGACAGCGAAGGCGAGCACGGTGACGAAGATGCTCTGTACGAGCCCGCTCAGATGCGCATACTGTTTTTCCCCGTAGAGATGGGAGACGAGCACGCTGAGTCCTGCCGAGAAGCCGATGAAGAAATTGACAATGACGGAGAGGATGAGGCTCGCCGTACCGACGGCGGCAAGGGCGCGCGCCCCAAGCACCTGCCCGACGAGGGCAGTATCCGCGATGCTGTAGAACTGCTGCAGGAGCTGCGAGAGCAGGATGGGCAGCATGAAGATGAGCAGCTGACGGATGATCGGCCCCTTTGTAAAGTCCTGCTGATCGGCGCTGTGGAAGAGCAGGACGTGCAGATGATGCAGATTGTGATGGAGAAAGTCATACGTAAGCGGATTTCGCACGCCGTAGATGTGCTCGCGGCGTTTCAGTGCGCAGAGCTTGTTGAGCATTTTCTTCATAATGAGATATTTTATCACATAGCGATGTAATATGGAAACAAAAAAGCAGGAGAATCGCCTCTCCTGCTCTGTATGGGGAATCATCCTTAGAATGCAGGGATGATTGCGCCCTTATATTTCTCGTTGATGAAGTTCTTGACCGCCTCGGAGTGGAGCGCCTTCATGAGGGCCTGAATCTCGGGACGGTTCTCATCGCCCTGACGGACGACAAGGATGTTGACGTACGGGGAGGTCTTGTCCTCCATGAAGAGGGCGTCGCGCGTCGGCACGAGATCCGCCTGCATTGCCCAGTTCGTGTTGATGACGGAGATGTCGACATCGTCGAGCGTGCGCGGAAGCTGCGGTGCCTCGATCTCCTTGAAGACGAGCTTCTTCGGATTGTCGACGACATCCTGCACGGTTGCGGCAGCGCCGACGCCGTCCTTGAGCTTCAGCAGACCTGCGCGCTCGAGGAGGAGTAGGGCGCGTCCGCCGTTGGTCGGATCGCTCGGGATGGAGACCTGTGCGCCATCCTTCACTTCGTTGATGTTCTTGATCTTGTGCGAGTAGATGCCCATCGGCTCGACATGGACGCCGAGGACGTTCGCGAGCTTCAGCTCGGGATGCTCGGTGACGAAGTTCTTGAGGTACGGCTCATGCTGGAAGAAGTTCGCGTCGATTTCCTTGTCATTCGTCGCGAGGTTCGGCTGCACGTAGTCGTTGAACTCGACGATTTCGAGTTTGATGCCTTCCTTCTCAAGCTCGGGCTTTACGACCTCGAGGATTTCAGCGTGGGGAACGGGGGAGGCGCCGACCTTGAGAACCTTCTCCGATTTCGCGGCAGTGTTGTCCGCACCGCTGCCGCAGCCGACGAGGGCGAGCGTGGTGAGCGCGAGGACGAGGGTGAGTAATTTCTTCATAAAAACCTCCTTTGGTTCCGTGACACGAGTCCAACGCAAACGCCTCATTACGCAAGTGATCGCGCGCTTGTATGCTCAAATACCGGCGAATTTCAAACGCGCTTCGCTTGAACGGTAGAAATCCGCCGGGGCATACCGCGCGCTTTACTCACTTGCTCCACTAGGGTTTGCTTTTGGACACGTATCTCGGTGAAACAACACGGTATCTATCTCTTATTCAGTCGTGCGGCGAGGCTGTTGCCCGCAAACTGCACGAGCTGGACGAGAACGATGAGGATGACGACAGTTGCAATCATGATTTCGGGGCGGAAACGCTGATAGCCGTAGCGAATCGCGAGATCGCCGAGACCGCCGCCGCCGATCGCGCCCGCCATTGCGGACTCGCCGACAAGGGCGATGATGACTGTCGTGAGCTGGCTGACGATGCTCGGCATGGACTCCGGCAGCAGGACGCGCGTGATGATCTGCATCGGCGTCGCGCCCATTGAGAGCGCCGCCTCGATGAGTCCGTGCGGCACCTCGCGCAGCGAGGTTTCCACCTGCCGTCCAATGAAGGGGACGGAAGCGATGACGAGCGGCACCATGGCCGCTGTTGTGCCGATGGCGGAGCCGACAATCAGGCGGGTCAAAGGAATGATAGCAACCATCAGAATGATAAAGGGAATGGAGCGCACGGCGTTGACGACTGCGCCGACCGTGCGATTGACCATCGGCGCGTCGAGAATCTCCCCCTTGCTCGTGACGTGCAGGAGCACGCCGAGCGGAACGCCGATGGCGGTCGAGATCGCCATGCTGACAATGACCATATAGATTGTTTCGCCCAGCGCCTTAGTGAGGAGCGGCATCATTTCGGCGGACATAGCCGATCACCTCCTGTTTCAAATGCTGTGCGGAAAGATACGTAATCGCAGCCTCGATCTCCCTGCGCTCGCCGCGCATACCGATAATCATGCGCCCGAACGGCAGCTCCTTAATCTGGTCGAGCGTGCCGAAGAGCATCGTGACCTCGATGTCGGGGAAGAGACGGATCATGTCCGCGAGCACGGGATTGTCCGCGCTCTCCCCGAGGAAGGTGAGGCGCAGGAGCATGTAGCTGTCGGGACTCGGCGTCTCCTCGATCGGATTGCCGCGAAATGCTGTCGGAAGATCGTTCGAGAGGAGGACGCTGATAAATTCCTTCGTGATCGGTTCGCGCGGCGCGGTGAACACGTCCACCACGTCGCCCTCCTCGGCGATGACACCGCCGTCGATGACAGCAACGCGATCGCAGATGTCCTTGATGACCTGCATCTCGTGCGTGATGACAACGACAGTCAGCCCCATGCGGCGGTTGATGTCGCGGATGAGCGCGAGGATGGACTTCGTCGTCTGCGGGTCGAGCGCGGAGGTCGCCTCGTCGCAGAGGAGTACCTTCGGATCGCTTGCAAGTGCGCGCGCAATGCCGACGCGCTGCTTCTGTCCGCCCGAGAGCTGCGAGGGATAGGCGTCCGCCTTGTCCGCAAGTCCGACGAGGGCAAGCAGCTCCGTCACCTTTGGCTTGATCTCATCGGCGGATTTCCCCACGAGTTTCAGTGGGAAAGCAACGTTGTCATAGACGGTCGCGGAGGACAGCAGGTTGAAATGCTGGAAGATCATGCCGATGTGGCGGCGCTCTTCACGCAGTTCGCACTCACTCATCTGCATGAGATCGCGTCCGTCAATCAGCACCTCACCGCTCGTCGGACGCTCGAGCATATTGATGCAGCGGATGAGCGTGGACTTCCCCGCGCCCGAGAGGCCGATGATGCCGTAGATGCTCCCACGCTCGATATGGAGGTCGATCCCGCGCAGCGCGTGAATATCTCCCTCGTATGTTTTGACAATATTTTTCAGATGTATCATTATGGTAGCGTTCCTTTGACTGAGATTCCGATTAAACGTAGCACAGACGCGGCTTTTTGTCAATGTTTTCGCTAACTGATGAAATGTGTTTACGTTAAAATCTTCCTATTCATAAATAAAAAAGATTCTGTTGTCACTGAGGGCAATCTCGGCTATAATAGGTGCAGACCATAGCAGAATACTCTCCTCTGTGAGAAAAGATGTTGCTAATGAGAATCATTTACGGTATAATGAACTACCAGACGATTTTTCGGGGGCGTTTTATTGCGCCTTGGCGCAGAGGGGGATATGACAATGCGTTGTCCAGATTTTGAGCATTTGCTCGGTTATCACGCTGCACCCCTGCTGGCGGGTCTGACGGCGGGCAGTCTGCTGTCGTTCCAGAAGAGCCGCTTTCAGGATTTTGAGGCGCTGCTTGCGTCCTACGAACCCTGTTTTTCCTGCAAGGGAATCTCGACATTCCACGTGGCAGAGGGAGAGGAGTACGTCCTCATTCTCTTCTATCGCGCTGAGCTTGTAGCCCGCGCACTCGCTGTGCCGGAGGCGCAGACAATCCTGTGTGAGGCGGGCTACCGTATCACGGACAGCATGGAGGAGCGGCTCGAGTTCCTGCGTCTCCGTATGCGCGTGCGCAAGACGCTCCCGCCGGAGGTCGGACTCTTTCTCGGCTATCCGCCGGCGGATGTACGTGAGTTCATTACGCGGCGGGGGCAGGATTTCGTCTACAGCGGATACTGGAAGGTCTACACGAACGAGGCCGAGGCACGGGCTCTCTTTGAGGAGTACTCGGTCTGTACTCAGGAGTTCTGTACGCGGTTGGAGGCGGGACGGCCTCTCGCCGAGTTGGTGCAGGCAGTATAGAGGGAGAGGATGATCTCCCGGTATTCTATGAGGAGGATTTCACATGGCAAAGGTAGCAGTTGTGTACTGGTCCGGCACGGGCAATACGCAGAAGATGGCAGAGGCTGTTGTCGAGGGGGCACAGGGCGCAGGCGCTGACGTCGAGCTCTTCGAGGTGGACAGCTTCACCGTCGATCAGATCGACAGCTACGACGGGCTGGCACTCGGCTGCCCCTCGATGGGCGCTGAGGAGCTCGAGGAGGGTTCGTATGAGCCGTTCTTCGCAGAGGCTGTCGAGAGCGGCAAGCTTTCCGGCAAGCCCGTCGTGCTCTTCGGCTCGTGGGGCTGGGGCGCAGGTGCTTGGATGGAGACGTGGTCCGAGCGCACGACGGAAGCAGGCGCAAAGCTTGTCAACACCTTCATTGTCGAGAACGAGCCCGACGAAGAGGGCGTGCAGGGCAGCAAGGATCTCGGCGCAGAGCTCGTCAGCGCGCTCTAAGACGCACTGCATTTTACGATGGAAAAACAGAGTCGCTTCGCGCGGAGCGGCTCTTTTTCTATGCACCGCACAGTTATCTGGCAGGAATTTTTAGCCTGTATAGAGAATCTATACAGATATGCGCTTATGCGGTTATAGATGCTTATGTTGATAGAGATAAAGGGAAAGGGTGAATGATCTATGGGGACTGAGGCAACGGCAGCCGCCGTGCAGACGGTGGGCTTCCTGCACCCCGTGATGGCGGATGTGATGACGATACTCTCGTTCGTTCTCGTCGTGGCGAGTGTTGCGATCGCTGCTGTTGCGACGCACTATGCGTGGCGGCAGACAGGAGGGACGGTCGACGTCATCGAGGGACATGTCTCGTGGCTGCGCACGGAGGCGGAGCGACTTTCGGCAGAGATTCAGGCTTCCGTGGCAAAGGATAGTCAGACGGCGATTCAGGTCGCCGGGCTCAAGGAGCAGGTTGGACAGCTGGAGATTCGCATCGCACAGATGGAGGAACAGGCAAAGCTGTTTGCTGCCGACCTGGATGAGCTGAAGACGCGCCCTGTCGCCGCGCCGCCTCCGCCGCCGGAGCCCGAGCCAGAACCGATGCCTGAGCCCGAGCCGGAACCTGCACCCGAGCCGGAGGAGGAGGTCGACCTCGACGCCCTGCTCGAGAGCAAGCCGATCTGGCAGGATCTGCTCGACGACTATCACGCACTGCGCGAGACCTTCTCCCCTGAGCGCGGTGCGGAGCTCTGCCAGCCGCTTATCGATAAGTATGCGTTGCATCTTCTCATCTGCTCGGATCATGCAGCAACGGAGAACGGCAAGACGATGCCGAAGTTCGAGACGGTCGATGATGTCAACGAGGCGACATTCTGGGCGTACGACATCCCGGGCCAGCCGAACGACTTCGCTGTCATCCCGAGCCCCATGTTCCCGTACGACCAGAAGATGCACGAGGAAGCGGGCATGAAGGAAACCTTCGCCGCACGCTACGAGGTGGGCAAGAGCTACGACAAGCTCACTGTCGATATGCCCGCGCTCTTCTCCCTGCGCAAGGACAAGTGGAATATCGAACAGCCGGGTCTGCTGAAGTTTGTGGAGTAAACTGCATACGAGAGCATCGAAGCTGCCGCATGAGGAGAACCTCTGTGCAGCTTCTTTTTCTTTGTGCTGCGGAAGATTTCCGCGATGTACGGAAATTTTTCGCCTATGGTATTTGCCCTGTGCTTACTATACTGAACGAAAATGAGGAAGGAGGTGTGCTTTTGATTACCGAACGTCAGCGCAGAATTCTGGGCATTCTAAGGAATCGCTGATAAAATGAAGTCCGTCAGATTGGTGCAGAATTTTTGTCCTGCCAAGGAAACAAACCGGACGCATAGCGGGGGGCTATGTGGAGGATTTGTTGCCACAGGCAGGGCGAAAAGGATGCGCTAAGATGATCGGGCTAAATTTATCAGTGCTTCCTTAAGGTCATGGACATATGCCGCGAAGCACCCGCCGTGTGCAGCACGTTCTACCTCTACTACGACAGCGTGGACATGCTGAAGGATGATATCGAAAACACCGAGATGTACGAGATCGTCCGCCATACGGATGCGGTTGTCGATGTGCCCCTCGAGGTTGATATGATGTCTTTTCTGCGGGACACGATTGCATATATCTGTACGAAACAGGCGCTTTACTATGCCTTTCTGGTTCACGAGCCGAATGCTGACTTTATCGCGAAATGGAAGAACGCCATCAAAGAGCATATTCGAAAACGTCTGCGCGTGCTAGGGCTTCGCCCGAAAAACACAGAACTGCGTCTCGAGATCCTCGCCGCAGAGGCAATCGGTATCTATACCTTCGTCCTCACTCATCCGCACGAGATCGACGAGGAGGATATTGCCCAGATCGCCGTGCACGCGCTGCGGCTGATGGAGGGGTGAGAGGCAAAAGAAAACACGGAGCGCCGAAAATGGTGCTCCGTGTTTTGCTATTCAGCTCGATCATTTTCTTGGTCGCTGATTTGGTCAGTGCTGCGACCAACAACACACATCTATTTCTTCTTTTTCCCGTGTTTCTTGTCATCTGCGTCCTTGAGGCACGCCTGCAAGAGAATCTGGTTGATGAGGATGTCCGTGTTCGTGGGGGCGATGGCGGCACCGTCTGTGAGAGCTTTCCATGCGCCTGCGTAGTCCTTTGTGTGTATGAGGGCGACGGCGAGGGCACTGTAGCTGTCCGCGTTCTGTGGGGCGCGGCGGATGGCGTCGCGCAGCGGAGCAACCGCCTTCGCAGGGCTGTTCTCGGCGAGGAGGGTGAGCCCGTAGTTGTGGAGGGCAGCGGCATCGTCGGGGGAGATCTTCAGATAGACTTCGTAGGCGCGGTGAGCCTCCTTGACGTTTCCTGCGCCCGTATGGGCGAGTGCGATGCCGAGGTAGGGCTCACTGCGCTTCGTGTTGCGTTTCTGTGCGGCGGTGAAGTCGGCAAGTGCCTCGGCGTAGGCTGCGCGATGCAGATAGACGAGCCCGCGATAGATGTAGTTGTCGGCATCGCCCGCCTGCATGATGTGTGCGTTCGCGGCGCGCAGAGATGCATCGGAGCCGTCGGGCTGACGTGCACGGTCGCGGATGACGATGATCTCCTGCCCGTAGTTCTTGCCGGGGACTGCCCAGACACCGTTGAGCTGTGTCCAGCGTGTGAGCTGTCCGTAGATGTCGGGGCGGTTCGTGCGGATGAGGTCGTAGCGTGGGTCAACGATGGCGACGCGTGGTCGCTCCGTACGGCTGTATGCGAGGAGGTGTTGAATGTGGGCGCGTGCCCCTGTGCGGATGTTGGGGAAGGAGAGCCCCTTTGCACCGCCTCCCGTTGCGCCGAGTCCGCAGAAATTGTTCTGCTTCCAGTCCACGTCACCGCCGTATGCGAAGAAGCCCGTCTCCTTGAATGCCTGTGCAAGTGCGACATCGGCACGCACGCCCTCGTGCTCTGCCTCCTCGTAGTAAGCGTGGACGAGTTCCTCGGGCGTGCCCGTGAGCTTCGGCTTCGGGTTGCGGCGCAGGAGGTAGGCGAGCATCTGCTCCTCGGTCGCCGCCGCCTCGCCCATGATGGTGATTTCTGTCGGCTCTGCCGTGGGCATTGGGAGAATGTCGAGGTTCGCTTTCGGTGCGGCGAAGTGCAGTCCTGCGGCAAGTTTTGCATCCACGGTCATCCCCTGCGGAATCGTGGCGGGAAAGGCGGGACGCGGGATGGCGGCAGTTGTCTCTGCTGCCGCTGTGTATGCGGGGGCAGAGAGGAGTGCGGCGGCAGTGAGGGCGGCGGGAATGGATTTGAAGAACACGGGCATTTTCCTTTCGGTGCTTGATATTTATCTATGTAGTGCAAGCCCCACGCGAACGCTTAGGAGCTTTGTACTGCTCCGGCTACTTCGTCCCGTAGAGCATACCGACGCCGCGCAGCATGAAGCGGACGGCGGGTGGCATCTCGATATTGCGCTCGGTGTTCGGAATGTAGGAGACATCGGCGATGCCCTGCTCCTTGAGATAGGCGACGAATACGTCCATATCGCCGTACATATCCCTGTTGCCAAATGTGTCGTGCAGGGCGAATGCGCCGCCCTTTTTCAGCACGCGCAGCGCCTCCTCGACGAGCATGAACTTATCCTTCTGCGTGCGTACCTCGTGAAAGACAAAATTGCTGACGACAGCATCGAAATAATTATCGGGAAAGTCGAGGTTTGCCGCATCCCCATGCTGGAATGCGCAGCGCTCCGAAACGCCCTCGGCGGCGGCATTGGACTCACACTGTGCCTGTCCGTAGTTCCACATCGGCGGCCAGTAGTCGATGCCCTGCACCTCTGCGAGCGGGAAGCGCTTTGCCGTTGCAATCGTGAGCGCGCCCGAGCCGCAGCCAACGTCAAGCGCCCTGCCGAGGCCGTCCCACGGCAGCTGATCAAGCAGATAGGCGTGGATGCGGCGCATGAGCCCGCCGCCCTCGAAATCGAATACACGGCGGCAGTAGTACATATAGAGGACGACGATGGTCGCGATGCCGGCGAGGATCGCGAGGATGAAGAAGGGCGCGGTCACGCGGTCGTATATGACCGCATAGAGCACCGTGAGTACATAGAGTACGGCAGCGATGGCGACGAGTGTCTTCATCATTGGTGTGGAGATCCAGTTGCCATAGTTCGTTTTCATATTTTCTCCTCCTTTGTAAGCGAGGCAATGACAGCATCTACTTCGTGATTGACCTCTGTGCGCAGCGCCCTGAGCACGGGTGAGAACGCAGCCTCCTCGATGCCATAGGTGCGCTGGAGATCATATTCGAGCGGCAGCCACGTCGCGGGATCACCCTCGTTATGCGTGATGACCGCCTCCATGCGGTCGAGTGCCTTCGCGAGTCGTGCCTCCTCTGTTTCGCACGCGTCCATCTCAGCAAAGAGGTCGCGCACCTCAGCCGCATATGGGGGCGGGAGGGATTCAATCCACGTATCGCGGAGCGCGTGCTCGCGTGCACGGTCGGCATCCGTTTTCTCGAACGTCGGGATGTCGCCCGTAAAGACCTCGCCCATATCGTGCAGGAGCGCCATGAGGAGGACGCGCGTGAGATCGGCGTTGGGAAATGCGTCACGCAGGAAGTACGCCATCAGCGCCATCCGCCAGCTGTGCTCTGCGACACTCTCCTGCCGCCCCGACTTCATCCACGCGTGACGCGTGCGCTCCTTGAGACCGGCGATACAATGCATAACAGCGAGGTATTCCTTTGGTGACATAGCTGCTCCTTTTTTGTATGAGAAAGTATCTCTATTATAGCACAGGTGCGGTGCAAGTGGAAATGCGCTTGAAATGAAAGTGTTTCCCATTGCCCTTGTCAACACGCCTCTCATATAGTATGATAGGAAACTATAGGAATCGGGGGATTCCTATCAGGGAGGAATGTGTGTGAGTCAGAAAATGGGCGTGCTCGGCCCCGTGGGGACGCACAGCGAGGCGGCAGCGCTCTATCTCATAGAGTGGCAGCAGCTCGACCGCGAAATCGTCTGCTTCGCCGACATCGGTGAGTGTCTGCATGCGGTGGAGACAGGGGCAGTGGACGCTGCGTTCGTGCCCGTGGAGAACTCACTCGAGGGCGCGATTGCCGTGACGCTCGACACACTCGCGCGCTCGGATACGCTGCGCGTTCGGCGGGAGGTCATCTGGCCCGTGCACAACTATCTGATGGCGCGCGCAGACGGCGAGATTCGTGCAGTCTACTCGCACGCACAGCCCATCGCGCAGTGCCGCGACTTCCTTCTGCGGTACTGTCCGCAGGCGGAGATCATCAAGACCGCGAGTACGGCGCGCGCGGCGGAGATTGTCGGTGCGTCTCCCGCAGAGGCGGGTCTGGCGGCAATCTGCACACGCCGCGCGGGGGCTTTGAACGGTCTCATTGAGATCGCGGGCAAGATCGAGGATCGCGGCTCGAACTGCACGCGCTTCTTCGAGGTTGTGCGTGACGGGACTGTCGCTCCTCCGGCGGAGCCACCTGATACGGTACTCCTCGTCTGCCAGATCGACGGCGCACGCGCGGGGGCGCTCTACAATGTGCTCGGTGAGTTCGCACGCCGCGCGGTGAACCTCACGCGCATCGAGTCGCGTCCTGCGCGCACAGAGCTCGGCGCGTATATGTTCTTTTTCGATCTGGCCGCGCACAGCTCGCCCGATGCCTTGCGCGACTCCATTGACGCTGTTGCGGAAAAGAGCGTCTGGCTGAAGGTGCTCGGTGCTTTTCCGGTACACACAGCACACAACGAATAGTGAAGGAGAAGATACAATGGTCGTTATTATGAATTCGGATGCTACACAGGCAGATATCGAGGGCGTCATCCGCGCTATCAAGGAGAAGGGGCTTGAGGCGAAAGTCATGGAGGGCGCGCGGCAGAAGATTGTCGGTGTCATCGGCGACAAGACGAAGCTCGCGGCGACCCCGCTCGACGCCATGCACGGTGTTGAGACGACCGTTTCGATCTCCAAAAGCTATAAGCTCGCGAGCCGCGAGTTCCATCCCGCGCCGACAGTTGTTGATATCCGCGGCATCAAGATCGGCGACGGCACGCCCGTCGTCATGGCAGGCCCCTGCGCCGTCGAATCACGCGAGCAGCTGCTGGAGACGGCAGAGCTCATCAAGTCGGGTGGTGCGCAGTTCATCCGCGGCGGTGCGTACAAGCCGCGCACCTCGCCCTATGCGTTTCAGGGGCTCGAGGAAGAGGGGCTGAAATACCTCGCCGAGGCGCGTGAAAAGACCGGGCTCGCTGTCGTCACCGAGGTGACAGTTGTCGAGGCTGTGGATACGGTCGCTGCCTACGCAGACCTCCTGCAGATCGGCGCGCGCAATATGCAGAACTTCGGTCTCCTGAAGGCGGTTGGACGTGCGGGCAAGCCCGTCATGCTCAAGCGCGGACTCGCCGCGACCATCGATGAGTGGCTGAACGCCGCTGAGTACATCATGAACGAGGGCAATCCGAACGTCATCCTCTGCGAGCGCGGCATCCGCACCTATGAGACGTACACGCGCAACACGTTTGACATCAGTGCGATTGCAGCGATCAAGCATCTCTCCCATCTGCCGATCATCGCCGACCCGAGCCACGGCACGGGCAAGTGGCGCATGATTAAGCCGATGTCCCTCGCCTCTATCGCGGCGGGTGCGGACGGACTCATCATCGAGGTGCACCCGAATCCTGCGCGCGCCCTCTCCGACGGCCCGCAGTCCCTCACGCCCGAGAATTACCGCGACCTCATGGCGAGCGTGCAGAAGCTCAGCCTCTTTATGGAGGATGAGGCGATCGAGCCGATGGTGATGGAGTAAAAACATCATAGAAATAGAAAAGGAGACAATCCGCGCAGATTGTCTCCTTTTGATTTCGGACTATGACGCTCAGACCTCAGCGATCACCTCGATCTCGCAGAGTGCGCCGGCGGGCAGTGCCTTTGCCGCGACGCAGGAGCGGGCAGGCTTGCCCGTGAAGTGGCGGGCATAGACCTCGTTGAATGCGGCGAAGTCGCCCATGTCCGCGAGGAAACAGGTGGTCTTGACGACGCGCGTGAGGTCGGTGCCGGCAGCTGCGAGGACGGCGCGCAGATTCGCACAGACCTGCGCTGCCTGACCCTCGACGGTGGTCGCCGTGATCTTGCCGACGACGGGGTCGATGCCGATCTGTCCCGAGGTGTAGATGAGATTGCCGACGCGCATTGCCTGGCTGTAGGGGCCAAGGGCTGCGGGGGCGTGGTCAGAGTGAATTGTTTCCATAAAATGCTCCTTTCATCTTGGGTATCGGAGCGCCCCTATCGGCTCGCAAGCTCGCCACTTCCCCCGCTCTGGCGGGGGAAGCTAATATGCCGTAATGCAAAGCCTCCCCTGCCGAAGCGGGGGAGGGGAACCGCGCAAGCGGTGGAAGGGGCGCCCTTATGCAACTCTACTTACGCAATCGTCGTGACGCGGACGGCGACGGAGCCGCCCTCGTTGTAGGTCATACCAGCGACCATGACGACCTTATCGCCCTGCTTGACGTAGCCGTGTGAGAGTGCGCCACGCGTGCAGGACTCAATCATGTCCTCGACACTCGTCCACTTGCGTCCCTGCATGGGGTAGACACCCCAGCGCAGGTTGATGTGACGCGCAATCATCGGGCTTGGTGCGTAGGCGACGATCATCGCCTTCGGGCGGTACTTTGACACAACGCGCGTCGTGTAGCCGGACTGGGTCGGCGTGAGAATCGCGGCTGCACTCGTCTCATAGGCAAGCTGAACGGTCGCGTGCGATACGGCATCCGTCACCGAGGAGCGCTCGCGGATGCTGCGCGAGCGGATGATCGTGTCGTACTCAAGCGATTCCTCCATGCGCAGGGCAATCGTGCTCATCGTCTTGACCGCCTCGACAGGGTAGTCGCCGCTCGCCGTCTCACCCGAGAGCATGATCGCGTCAGCACCGTCGAAGATCGCGTTGCCGACGTCCGAGACCTCAGCGCGCGTCGGGCGCGGGTTCGTCGTCATGGACTCGAGCATCTGCGTCGCAACGATGACGGGCTTGCCGACCGCATTGCACTTGCGGATGATCTCCTTCTGGATGACAGGCACGTCCTCGGCAGGAACCTCGACGCCGAGATCGCCGCGTGCGACCATGATGCCGTCCGAGACCGCGAGAATTGCGTCAAAATTGTTGACACCCGCGAGATTTTCGATCTTCGGGATGATCTCCATGTGACCGCCGTGCTTTGCGATCAGATGGCGAATCTCCTCCACGTCCGCCGGACGCTGAATGAACGACGCCGCAACGAAGTCCATGTCGTTCTGGATGCCGAAGATGATGTCGCGCTCGTCCTGCTCGGAGATCGCGGGCAGACTCAGCTCGATGCCCGGCGCCGCAACGCGCTTGCGCGTCGACATGGGGCCGCTGTTCTGAACCGTTGTCACAATGTCCTTGCCGCGGATTTCATCAACGACAAGCCCGACGAGACCGTCCGAGAGAAGCAGCGTGTCGCCCGGCTTCACCTCACTATAGAGCTTCTTGTGATTGACACTGACGTGCGTCGCGTCGCCCGGCGTGTCCTCGTAGGTCAGCGTGAACTTCTGTCCCTTTTCGAGCTGCACCTTGCCGTCTGCGAACTCGCCGAGGCGCATCTCGGGCCCCTTTGTGTCGAGAATGAGCGAGATCACCTTGCCCGAGCGCTCCGCCGCCGCGCGCACCTTGTTGATGCGCACGAGATGCTCCTCATGCGAGCCGTGCGAGAAATTGAAGCGCGCGCAGTTCATCCCGTTCTCGATGAGTGCGTCCACAATTCCCTCGGGATCCGTCGCCGGACCCTGCGTGCATATGATTTTCGTCTTTTTCAGCATAACATATCCCCCGCTTTTTATCCCTGAAAATTGAAGCTATTGACATTCTACACTCTTTTGCACGAGAAGTAAAGGTTATTCCTATCAGGAGAGCACTTGGGATGGGCTTATCATATGCGATCAACTGTGATATAATTAAATAAAAGTGAGGGGATAAGATGATTCATCCGATTTGCAAGATAGATATTGCATTATACTCCGTTGTCACATCGGATATTCAAACAGATGAGGTTATCATCACGGACGAACGTATCGAACACATCCGCGCACATCATGGAGATGATTTTGAAATTTATAGAGAATATTTTTCAGAAATTTTGAGAGCACCGGACTATATTTTAGAAAATAAGCCAAATACTGCGGAGATACTGAAAGAAATTGTTCACAATGGAAAGAAATGTAAACTGATATTGCGCCTTCAAACATCAACCGATCCCCCGATCTATAGGAATGCAATCATAACCTTTCTACACATTCGTGACAGTGAGTGGAACCGGCTTCTGCGAAACAAGAAAATACTTTACACAAACAGTAACCTAATGATATAATGTAAGCAACCTAAATAGTAATCTGAGGTGGGAGATTCCGTCCAGCCCACACGCCGATGGTATGACAGGGGAAACCCGAGTAGATGCAGGAGACTTGGACGCCTGCCGGATTACTATGATCGGCAGCCGCTCAGCAATGGGCGGCTTTTTATATTCCCCGCGCAAGAATACACGAATGCAATTTGACAAACAAAACACTTTTCTATTATGATGAAGCGTATTCTTTTCAGAAAGGGTGGTTTTATGGACTTCCTCAACTCTCTTGTTGGCTCAATCAACGATTTTCTGTGGACTTATATCATCATCGTCGTGCTCGTCGGCTCCGGACTCTGGTTCACGCTGTCGACGGGGCTTGTTCAGCTGCGCGCACTGCCGGAGATGGTGCGTCTGCTTGCGGGCGATCTCGGACGGCGTCCGAGCGGACGCAAGGCGATCTCGTCGTTTCAGGCGTTCTGCGTCAGCACCGCCTCGCGCGTCGGTGTCGGCAACATCGCGGGCGTTGCCATCGCCATCGTCACGGGCGGACCGGGGGCTGTCTTCTGGATGTGGGTCATCGCCTTCATCGGGACGGCGACGGGCTTCGTCGAGAGTACGCTCGCCCAGATCTACAAGATTCCGCGTGGACACGGACTCTTTCACGGCGGCCCTGCGTACTACATTCAGAACGCACTCGGTCAGCCGGCGGTGGCAAAGCTCTTTGCCGTGCTCATCTCCATCACGTTCGGTCTGATCTATGTATCGGTGCAGGCAAACACCATCGCGCTCTCGATGGAGAAAGCATTCGGCATCGACACGTGGGTCATGGGTGCGGTGCTTGCAGCGCTCTCGGGTGCGGTCATCTTCGGCGGCATTCAGCGCGTGGCAAACTTTTCGACCCTGCTCGTCCCTGTAATGGCGGGCATCTACCTCCTCATTGCACTCATCATCATCGTGTTGCACATTGACCAAGTACCCGCGATGTTCGCGCTCATCCTGCATGACGCGTTCAGCCCGCAAGCGGCAGTCGGCGGCGGCATCGGCACGGCGATTCTCACGGGGATTCGGCGCGGCCTCTTTTCAAACGAGGCGGGCGAGGGCTCGATCCCCAATGCGGCGGCGACGGCGAACGTCACGCACCCCGTCAAGCAGGGGCTCGTGCAGGCGTTCGGTGTCTATGTCGATACGTGGATCGTCTGCTCGGCAACGGCATTCATCGTGCTCCTCACGGGGCAGTATACGATTGGCGGCGATACAACGGGCATCGCACTCGCACAGGACTCGCTCGCAAGCGTCTTTGGTCCGTGGGCGTCCAGTCTCCTCGCCGTGCTCATCTTCCTCTTTGCGTTCAGCTCCGTCGTCGGCAACTATTACTATGGCGAGATCAACATCCACTTCATCACCGAGAACACGAAGCCCGCGCTCTTTGCCTACCGTCTCGCCGTCGTCGCGATGGTCTTCTTCGGCTGTGTGGCGGCATTCGGACTCGTGTGGAACCTCGCCGACCTCTTCATGGCGATGATCTGTCTCACGAACCTCTACGCCATTGCGCGGCTTGCACCGCTCGCACGCATCGCGCTCACTGACTACTTCGCGCAGAAGGCGGCGGGAAAGAACCCCGTCTTCGATCCGAGCATCATGCCCGAGCAGCATGGCATAAAGGCATGGAGCGAGAATCAGTTCCACGCGCAGAAACACTGAAGATGTTCGTTGAAAAATAAAATATGAACACATATGCAATTATTGCGAAGAGTGAACAACTTGGAAAATAATTGCATTTTTATTGCAGATATATTTCCTTTTCGAAAAAGTTGTGGCAGCATTGTCCCAGATTAAAATTAGGGTATTTATGGATTGTGCTGAAAAGCACGCACAGGAGGCGAATTATTCGTTCAAGGAAATCCAATCAAGACGACTGGCTCTTCTCGTTGCGATCGCACTGACGGGCGGTTCATTCGCGGGGGCAACGAATGCGTATGCGCAGGATGTGGTGAATGATGGCATTGCACAAGCTATTTATGGCGGCTTCTCCTTTGCAAGACAATCAACGGGGCGTGTCTATAAAAATACAGTCGCGATTAATGGCGGGACTGTTCATGGCAAAGTCTACGGCGGCTGGACGACGGGCGCAGGCTCGAGACGGCTGCTGCGGACAAGCGCGGCGACAGCACGGGCAACAAGGTCACGGTGAACGGCTCTGCCACGGTTTCAGGCACGGTTTACGGTGGTTATACCAACGTCGCAAACGGGAAGGCAACGGGCAACGAAGTCACGATTGAAAAGACGATCATGGGCAGTGTTGTCGGCAGCAGCGGCACGATCACGAACGATAATATCATCAACCTACGCAACGCTGCGGTCAGCGGCACGGTTACGGGCGGCACGGCTGCAAACGGCACGGGCAACACGCTCGCTGTTTATTATGGCACGGGCACGACGTCGATTGGCAACGTCAGCGGCATCCAGAACCTTCATTTCAATCTTGAGAACGCGCCGACGAGCAATACGAATCCCCTGCTGAAAATCACGAATGCTGCCGCCGAAAAGAGCCTTTCGAATATCAATCTTGCCGTTCACCGCAGTGGTGCAACGCAGAAACTCGAGAAGGGTGATACGTTCACCCTCGTGGAGAACACGACGGCGGGCGGTTCGATCGGCATTGGTGACAATGTGACGGCCGAGGGCACGGACGGTGTTTCGCGCAACTATACGTACGATATCAGAAAGGATGCCGCAGTCGCGCATGTACTTGATGAACTCGACCCAATCGCATGCCTCCTCATCGAGGTCGCAGATGCCACTTGCCGTGCGCTTGACGCGCGGAAAGAGTCCAACGCGCTCGTAGTAGCGCAGGGTGTCCGTCGAAATGCCCTGTTTCTTGCTGACTTCCTTAATGGTCATGAGATCCGCCCTTTCGTGCTGTTCTTTTGAGAAGTTATACGCTCTGGAGCGGACTATAAGTCAAGCCCTTTCATAGGATTCTCATTTCATGAAATGACCCGCTATTTTCCCTTGACAAAGGCGCGCAAATCATGCTAGACTAGCAAGCGTTGCAGAAGTGAATAGATTCTGTCGATACCGTGGAGAGTTGTCCGAGTGGTTGAAGGAGCACGCCTGGAAAGCGTGTGTGCGGTGATACCGTACCGAGAGTTCGAATCTCTCACTCTCCGCCATTTTTATTGATTTTTCTCAGGGCGGGCTGCAATGCCTTGGTCTCGCGCAATGGGACCCTGTGAACCCCGTCAGGTCCGGAAGGAAGCAGCGGTAAGCGGATCGTCACATGTGCCGTGAGGGTGCCTGGGGATTGTGGCCTGCCGTGGGAGAAATCGGAATGCTGACGCAGCCTGAGAAGGGCTGCTTTTTTTATTGAGAAAAGTGAGGAGGTCTGACGATGTCGTACGTTGCGCTGTATCGCCGCTGGCGGCCGGAGACGTTTGCCGATCTCGTGGGGCAGGAGCATATCAGCCGCACGCTTGCGCGTGCCGTCACGTCGGGGCAGACGAGTCACGCCTACCTCTTTACGGGGCCGCGCGGCACGGGTAAGACTAGCACGGCAAAGATTCTCGCGCGTGCGCTCAACTGCGCCGAGGGACCGACGCTCACGCCGTGCGGTGCCTGTGACTCCTGCCGTGCGATCAGCGACGGCTCGTCGATGGATGTGTTCGAGATCGACGCGGCATCGAACCGCGGCATTGACGAGATTCGCGATCTGCGCGAGTCTGTGAAGTTCGCACCGACGGAAGGGCACTATAAAATTTACATCATCGACGAGGTGCACATGCTGACGACGGAGGCGTTCAACGCCCTCCTCAAGACGCTTGAGGAGCCGCCTCCGCGCGTGATTTTTATCCTTGCGACGACGGAGCCGCACAAGGTGCCCGCGACGATTCAGTCACGGTGTCAGCGCTACGACTTCCATCGGATTACGGTGACGGAGATTCGTGATCGTTTGATTCGCGTCTGTCACGAGTCGGGCATTGCGGCGGATGAGGATGCGCTCGCCATCATTGCCGTGCAGGCGGACGGCGGTATGCGTGACGCACTCTCGATTCTCGATCAGTGTACGGCACTCGCGGAGGGCACGCTCACGGCGGAGCGCGTGCAGGAGGCACTCGGACTCGTCGGGCGTGCATGGATTGAGAAGATGGCGCTGCAGATCTCAGGCCGTACGGCGGCCCCGCTCATCACGCAGCTTGGGGAGCTGCTGCATAATGGGCGTGAACTGCGGCAGATTCTCGCGGAACTTGCCCAGTATTTCCGCAGTCTGATGATCGTCGGTGTGGGCGGTACGCTCGGGTCGGCAGAACTGCCCGATGGACAGGCGGAGGCGTTACGGGAGGCAGCGGCGCGCTTTACACAGGATGAGATCATGGCGATCCTGCGTAAGCTGAACGAGGCGATGCAGGAGATTCGCGTCTCGCCGCAGCCGCGCATTGCGGCGGAGAGTATGCTGATTGGGCTCTGCCGGCCTGCAGATGCCGCACCTGAGGGCGCACCTGTCACAGTGTCGAATCCTGCCGATACGGCGCGCATTGCACGGCTCGAGGCAGAGGTGCGGCGCCTGACGGAGCAGATTGCAGCGGGTGGCGTGTCTGCGGCGGGGAAGGCTGCGGCACAAAAGTCTGGCGTGCAGGGTGCGCCCGCTCCTGCACAGCAGACTGCGCCGAAAACTGCGCCGCCGAAGCGCATCGCGAAGAGAGAGGCTGTAGATCCGGCTGCTCCGTCTGAACCCCGTCAACTGGATGCCGCACTCTGGAAGTCCTTTCAGGCGCGGCTCAAGGAGCGGCATCGACTCGCTGCGTCGCTGCTCTCGGGCGCGGGCTATGAGGGCGCGACCGAGACGCATTTCTTCATCCGACCCGCGACGGATATGGCGCGCGACTATATTACGAATCGGCATCGTGCGGTGTTCGAGGAGGTTATGTCGGAGCTGGCAGGGCGCCCTCTCGTCATTGTCTGTACGGGCGGTGAGGACGAGAGTGCACCGCCCCCACCTGCGGCGGAGAAGGCACCGGAGTATCCTACCCCTGTGGCGGAGCTGCTGAAGATCGCGGGCGAGGGGGCGCGTGTCGAGGAGGTCAGTGCATCCGCGAAGAAGCCTGCGCCGCAGCCGAAAGCACCCGCATCCCCTGCCGCAGAGGATGAGGCGTACGAGGTGTACGAGCCGACGCCGGATGAGGAAGCGGAGATGTTCGGGGACGATGAGCTGCCGCCGGACGAGAACACTTGACGTTATGAGCAGATTTTGTTAGGCTAGGCATATCATTTCTACAATAAAGGAGAGTTACTATGTTTAACGGCGGCGGCAATATGGCCGGCATGATGAAAAAAGTTCAGAAGATGCAGAATGAGATGAAGAAGATGCAGGACGAGCTCAAGCGCAAGACGGTTGAGGTCTCCTCGGGTGGCGGTGCGGTGAAGATCGTCATGGACGGCGAGAAGCAGGTGCAGAGTCTCGTCATTGCACCTGCTGCAGTCGATCCTGAGGACATCGAGATGCTGCAGGATCTCATTTCGGCGGCATTTAATGAAGCAACGAAGAAGGTTGATGAGATGATGGCGCAGGAGATGGGCAAGCTCACGAGCGGGCTTGGACTGCCGCCGGGACTTCTCTGATGCACACGGTTGCGCCGCTCACGCAGCTCATGGAGCAGTTTCGAGCGCTGCCGGGGATTGGGGCAAAGACTGCGGCGCGCCTCGCCTACCATGTCCTCGATATGGATATGGAGCGGGCGCGTCGGCTTGCCTCTGCGATCATTGAGGCAAAGGAGAAGATCGGCTTCTGCTCCACCTGCTTCAACCTCACGGACAACGATCCGTGCGCCATCTGCACGGCGGAAAAGCGAGACCATCGGACAATCTGCGTCGTCGAGCAGCCGCCCGACGTGGCGGCGATGGAGCGCATGAACGACTACAACGGCGTGTATCACGTCCTGCACGGCGCACTCTCGCCAATCGAGGGCGTGGGGCCGAACGACATCCGCATCCGCGAGCTTGTGATGCGCGTCGGGACGGCGGATGTGCAGGAGGTCATTGTTGCGACCAATCCGAACGTCGAGGGCGAGGCGACCGCAATGTATATTGCAAAGCTGCTGAAACCCATGGGCGTGCGCGTTACCCGCATTGCACACGGTCTGCCCGTCGGAGGAGACTTGGAATACGCGGACGAGGTTACACTCTCACGCGCAATGGAAAATAGGAGGGAAATCTGAGATGGATATTATTGCTGCTCTTGCTGTCGGTATTGTATTGTTTGCGATTCTCGGGAAACTCATCGCGCTGCCATTCCGCATCCTGTGGGCACTCATCACAAACAGCATCGTCGGTGCTGTTATCCTGTGGGTCATCAATTTGTTTGGCGTAGGCATCGAGATCACCTTCTTTAAGGCGCTCATTGTCGGCATCTTCGGCATCCCCGGCGTTATTCTCGTGCTGATCGCACATGTGATGTGAGCTCCTACGAAAAACTTGAGAAAAAAGTTGAAAAAGGGGTTGACGAGAAGAACCCTCCTGTGTTATATTATGACAGTCGCGCCGATGAGAGCTGCGCGGGGGTGAGAACCTCCACAAAGCTAGAAACGGCGCAGGATGTACCCTGAAAACTACACAATGCAAAACATGTTAGAATTGAACTAACAAGCCAGATGCAACATCGTTGATGTCAGTCAACGAACACAATTCTTTTACAAGAATGACATGATGAGCCAACTCGGCTCTCACATAGACTACGGTCTTTAGCGGAGAGTTTGATCCTGGCTCAGGACGAACGCTGGCGGCGTGCTTAACACATGCAAGTCGAACGGAGCGAATGAAAGCTTGCTTTTATGAGCTTAGTGGCAAACGGGTGAGTAACACGTAGGCAACCTGCCGACAGGATGGGGACAACATTCCGAAAGGAATGCTAATACCGAATGAAGTCAGAGAAGGGCATCCTTTTCTGATGAAAGATGGCCTCTGAATATGCTATCACCTGTC
>NZ_KB290951.1:0-604 GCF_000318175.2 Selenomonas sp. oral taxon 138 str. F0429
ATCTAGCCATCTTCCACCAACTCCCTGCATTCCAGAACAAGCCACCGTTTCTTCCCGCCGAGCGGATATGACGGTGCAATCGGCGTGAGCGTTTTGTCTTCCCAACGAATACGATCCGTCATGCGCACATCCGCACGGTAACGAATGACGATGCGGTAATCCACCTCCTGCACCTTCTCCGCATATCCGTCCGAGATTTTTGCCGCAAAGGGCAGAACGAGTGCCCATGCTTTACCGACTTCCTGCACCGACGATGAGAGGATATTTCCCTCATCGTCCGTATCTGTGACGGGACGCAGAATAGTGATTCGATGACGCAGTTCGCTCATGGACACTCTCACCTAAAAGACCTCCTTCCGCACACCAAAAAGCAAGGAGCGAAGTGTCAGCGCAAGCCCTCTGTGATCCGCTTCCTCTCGGTGTTCGTAGAGATAGGACACGGCGTAGAGGATTGCGACGCGCACAATTGCCTGATCTTCGACCTTGGACAGCTTCTTCACGCGCAGAAGTGCCGTACAAATCTGTTCTGCCGTTTCCGCAAAGTGCATGAGGAGATCGTCCTCCTCATCGCCGTCAATGCGCAGATACTGCTTGACTGCTGCAA